>NZ_ALEE01000346.1 GCF_000282995.1 Melaminivora alkalimesophila | reverse complement strand
CTCGAGCCGCAGGCCGCGCGCCGCCTGCGGGTCAAGCACGCGCTCGACGGGGGCGTCGCTTGCCTGCAGCTCGGCCATCAGCTCGGGCGAGATGGTCAGCAGGTCGCAGCCGGCCAGCGCCAGGATCTGGCCGACGTTGCGAAAGCTCGCGCCCATGACTTCGGTGGCGATGCCGAAATGCTTGTAGTGCTGGTAGATGGCGCGCACGCTTTGCACGCCCGGATCGTTGGCGCCGGCCATGGCGGCCTCGTCCCAGGTGCTGCCTGCCTGTTTCTTGTACCAGTCGTAGATGCGGCCGACGAAGGGCGAGATCAGCTGCACCCTGGCCTGGCCACAGGCGACGGCCTGGCAGAAGGCGAAGAGCAACGTGAGGTTGGTGTGGATGCCGCGCCGCTCCAGCAGGCGCGCCGCCTCGATGCCTTCCCAGGTGGCGGCGATCTTGATCAGCACGCGCGCCGTGTCCACGCCCTCGGCCTGGTACATCTCGACGATGCGCTCGGCGCGCGCCACCGTGGCGTCGGTGTCAAAGGACAGGCGCGCATCCACTTCGGTGGACACGCGGCCCGGGATGAGCTGCAGGATCTCGCAGCCGAAACGCACGATCAGCCGGTCCATCAGCTCGTCGATGGGCCGGCCCCTGCCCTGCGCCACGCATTCGCGCAGCAGGGGAGCGTACTCGGGCTTCTGGACCGCTTTCAGGATCAGCGAAGGGTTGGTGGTCGCATCCTGGGGCCGAAACTGTGCGAGCTGGTGAAAGTCGCCGGTGTCGGCCACCACGGTGGTGAACTGGCGCAAGGCGTCGAGCTGGTTCATCGGGACATCTTCCTCGTGCGGAACAAAAGCGGAAAGCAACCGGGCGGCACCCGGATGAAGGCGCCCGCAGTGTATGCCCCCCGCGACGCGCCGCATGTCATCCGGCGCCGCACGTGAAACTCGATAACATCCCCGGCCATGAGCTTCGATCTGGTCCTGTTCGGCGGCACGGGCGACCTCGCCTGGCGCAAGCTCCTGCCTGGCTTGCTGCAGGCGCACCGCCACGGCACGCTGCCGCCGGGCGGGCGCATCATCGGCGTGGCGCGCGACGCGATGGCGGACGAGGAATACCGCGCGCTGATCGGCAAGCGCCTGGCGGACGTGGAGGCCGACAAGCGCCCCAGCGAGGAAGAGTTCGCGCGCTTCGCCCAGCTGTTGCACTACCAGCGCATGGACCTGACGCAGCCGGCCGACTACGCCCTGCTGCGCGAGCGCCTGGCCGAGCGCAGCGCGAAGGTGGTGGTCATGTACCTGGCGACCGCGCCGCAGCTGTTCACCACGGCCTGCGAGCAGCTCGGCGCCGCCGGCCTGGCCACGCCGCAGACGCGCGTGGTGCTGGAAAAGCCCCTGGGCCACGACCTCGCCTCGAACCGCGCCATCAACGCCGCCGTGCGCCGCGTGTTCCGCGAGGAGCAGATCTTTCGCATCGACCACTACCTGGGCAAGCCCTCGGTGCAGAACCTGCTGGCGCTGCGCTTTGGCAACGCGCTGTTCGAGCCCTGGTGGCGGCGCGAGACCATCGCCAGCGTGGAGATCACCATTGCCGAGCAGCTCGGCGTGGAGCAGCGCGGCCATTTCTACGACCGCACAGGCGCGTTGCGCGACATGGTGCAGAACCACGCGCTGCAGCTGCTGTGCGCGATTGCCATGGAGCCTCCCATCAACGCCAGCGCCGATGCCATCCGCGACGAGAAGCTGAAGGTGCTGCGCTCGCTGACCCCCTGGACGCCCGAGAGCCTGGCGCAGGGCGTGGTGCGCGGCCAGTATGGCACCGGACAGGTGGCGGGCCGGCAGGTCGCGGCCTACCGGGAAGAGCCCGGCGTGGCGGCCGACAGCCGCACCGAGACCTTCGTCGCGCTGCGCACCGGCATCTCGAACTGGCGCTGGGCGGGCGTGCCCTTCTACATCCGCACCGGCAAGCGCCTGGCCTCGCGCGAGGGCCACATCGCCATCCACCTGCGCCCGACGCCGCATGCGATCTACCGCACGCCGCTGGTGTGCGGGGCGAACCGGCTGGTGATCCACCTGCAGCCGCGCGACGGTCTGGCGCTGCACCTGTTCGCCGCCGCCAACGAGCCGCGCGGCGGCCCGCCGGGCGCCCATTCGGGGGAAGCGCCGGCGCTCACGCCGGTGGCGCTCGACCTGGACTTCGACCAGCGCTTCGGCGCCGAGCGCGTGGGCGCCTACGAGCGGTTGCTGCTGGACGCCATCGACGGGCGGCTGAACCTGTTCGTGCGCGCCGACGAGCAGGAGGCGGCCTGGCAATGGGTCGAGCCGATCATGCAGTCCTGGGCCGCGCAGGACGCGCGCGGCGAAGGCCCGCGCCCCTATGCCGCCGGCAGCTGGGGCCCGGGCGCGGCCAGCGCACTGGTGGCGCGCGACGGCAACACCTGGGTCGAGGAATGCTAGAGCGCATCACCGCCTCGCTGCCCTCGCTCGCGCCGGCCGAGCAGCGCGTGGCGCGGCTGGTGCTGGCCGACCCACGCGCCTTTGCCCGCCTGCCGGTGCGCGAGCTGGCGGCCCGCGCCCAGGTCAGCAAGCCCACGGTGGTGCGCTTTTGCCGCAGCATGGGCTACGACGGGCTGGCGGATTTCAAGCTCAAGCTGGCGGGCAGCGTGAGCGAGGGCGTGCCCTTCATCCACCGCAGCGTGGACGCCGACGACAAGACCTCGGACGTGCTGGTGAAGGTGGTGGACAACGCCGTGGCCGCCTTCCTGCAGTACCGCAACGACGCGAGCGTGGCGGCGCTGGAGCGCGCCGCCGAGGCCATCGCCGGCACCTGGCAGACCGGCCGGCGCATCGAGTTCTACGGCGCCGGCAACTCCGGCATCGTCGCCCAGGACGCGCAGCACAAGTTCTTTCGCTTGGGCATCACCAGCATCAGCGCGAGCGACGGCCACATGCAGGTGATGAGCGCCACGCTGCTCGGCCCGGGCGACTGCGCCGTCATCATCAGCAATTCCGGGCGCACGCGCGACCTGATGGACGCGGCCGACATCGCGCGCAAGAACGGCGCGACGACGATCGCCGTCACCGCCAGCGGCTCCCCCC
>NZ_ALEE01000345.1 GCF_000282995.1 Melaminivora alkalimesophila | reverse complement strand
GAGCCGCTGCAGCCGGTGCTGCAGCAGATGAAGAACAACCTGCGCGCCAAGCGCTACACCTGAGGCCGAGCGCGGCGGCGCGCGGCCGCGCTCCCGCCGGGTCAGCCCGGGCGGCCGTAGGTGGCGGTGAAGCTCGCCTTGGCGAGCGTGTTCGCATTGACGTTGAAGCCGGCGAGCGCCGCCGGGGCGTCGTCGGGCACGTCGATGCGCTCGACCGAGAGCGCGTGCACGGTGAAGACGTAACGGTGCGGCTGGTCGCCCGGCGGCGGGCACATGCCGCCCCAGGCGTACTGGCCGTAGTCGTTGCGGATGTGGCGCGCGCCCTGCGGCAGGTTGGCGCCGCCGCGCGCGCCGGCGTCGGCGGCCAGTTCGGTGGTGCCGGCCGGCAGGTCGATCACGAACCAGTGCCAGAAGCCCGAACCGGTGGGCGCGTCCGGGTCGTAGACCGTGACGGCAAAGCTCTTCGTGCCCTCGGGCGCGCCGCTCCAGCGCAGCACCGGCGAGCGGTTCTCGCCGCCGCAGCCGAAGTCGTCGAACTCGAAGCGCGCGTCGATGCTGCTGCCATCGGCGATGTCGGGGCTGGTGAGGATGAAGTTCTGGCTCATGATCCACTCCTTTGCTGGTCGGTGAAACGCTGCGTGCTGTAGCTGGAAAGAGGCAGGCGCTTCAGCACGGGCAGTCCGGTTGCAGGGTCGCGCGGCTGCTGCTCGATCCAGTCCATGAAGAGGTCCGTGTCCAGCACGCCGATATCCAGGCGCCGCTCGGGTGGAACGGCAGCCAGCGTCGGGTTGCCATCGCCCCCGCGCGCGACATATTGCGGCACGAAAAGACGGTACAGCCGCGCCGGGTCGATCGGGCGCCAGGAGTCCGACTCCGGATCATGGACCTCCAGCTGCGCGATGCGCTCGCCGCGCGCGCGGGTGGCGTCCACGGAGAAGCGCAGGCCGGCCGCATAGGGGTAGGGGCCGCTCGAGCCGCCGGGTCCCCAGACGGCCTCCATGCCGTCTTCCAGCATGTCCTTGAGCTCTGCGCCCGTCACATCGAGCCGCCAGAGCGTGTTGCCGAAGGGCAGGGCACCGATGAGCTGCTCGGCCGTCACCACGCCGACGAGAGGGGTACGCACACCGCCCCCATTTTGCACGGCCACGTCCGCACCGCCATAGCGCAGGCGCGCCACGTCCAGGTAGGCCTGGGCGACCAGCTGCTGGATATCTCCCCCATGCTGGCTCACGCGACCCTCGGCATTGCACGCACCGCTCGAACGCCCATAGTCCATGCTGTCCGGCCCGCCCGGGACCCGGCGCGCACACAGCTCCTGAGGCACGCTGGCCACGCGGGTGCGGGCGAAGCCGGCTACGCGCGCCTCGAACGGAGCGAGCGCAGCCTGTGCCGCTGCACTGGGCCGGGTCACGCGCAGGAAGCCTGCGGCGGCGCGGCTCGCCT
>NZ_ALEE01000344.1 GCF_000282995.1 Melaminivora alkalimesophila | reverse complement strand
GCGGCTCGCCTCCAGCCGCTCGAACAACCCAGGCGCCGGGGTCCGCCCGTCCACCTCCATGGACTGCCCAACCAGAATGTGCGCCGTGCCCTCGCACGACAACAGTTCGCCGCGCGCATCGAAACTCAGCTGCAGCTCTCCCAGCACTTGGGAGAATTCGGCCGCCTGCACCACGCAGACCTGCTGCCCCTCGACACCCCGCATACGCACCGGGTAGTCGGCAGTCGGCGTACCGATGCCTGCCTGCACCATGGCCGCTGGGCCCAGGAGGGTGTGCGAGTCGCCCCCGACGATCACGTCCACCCCGCGCAAGCCCCGCGCGAGGCGCAGATCGGCATCGTGGCCAATGTGGCTGAGGACAATGATCTTGTCGATGCCCCGCGCCTGCAGGCGGTCGATCTCGCGCTGCACGGCGGCCGCCTCATCGTCGAACTGCGTGTCCGCATCGGGCGAGGACGACACCTTGGTCTTGTACGCCACGGTGACCCCGACAATGCCGATGTCCTGCCCGCCCCGCCGCAGCACCACCGAGGGTCGTACCATGTCTGGGGCACGGCTGGGATGCAGGGCGGACTGGGCGCCAAAGCGCACATTGGCGCTGAGCACCGGCGTTGGGCAGCGCCCACGGCCGAGTCGTTCGACGAAACCCCGGAGCGCCGAGTCACCCTTGTCGAATTCATGGTTGCCCAGGGTGAAGGCATCGAAGCACGCCACATCCATGAGCGCCGCATCGGCCTCGCCCGGTTCGCCGGCGCGGTTGAAGTACAGGGTGCCCGTGAGGGCGTCGCCAGCGTGCAGCCGAAGCACGTTCGGACCGGCCGCAGCGGAAAGCTCCTCCAGCGCCGACACCACGCGCGCGTAGCCGCCCACTTCCATGGCCACAGGCACGCGTTGCCCGCTGCCGTCGTCGAGCTGCACCGTGCCGGCGCGCGGCTGCAGGTTGGAGTGGTGGTCGTTGAGGTGCAGGATCGTGAGGCGGAAGGCCCCGTCCCCTCCCGCCTCGGGGATCGCACGAGGGCCCGCGCATGCCGCCAGGAGAACCGCCAGAGCCAGTGCGGCGGCGCTCCCTGCTCGCTGTCTGCACCAGGAGAAAAACCGTGCCCCTGGATCGGTGACCATGACCATCGCTGACTCCTTTTTCATGGGGAGCCCCGCTGAGCTGCAGTTGCTCCCTTCGCTGTTCGGCTCACGCAGCCGCGGCCGGCATGTCGACCCGCCCCTCCTCCACCGCATGGCAGGCCACGCGCGTCCCGTGGCCGTCGTCCAGCAGCTGCGGGCGTTCCTTGCGGCAGCGCTCGTTGGCAAACGGGCAGCGCGGGTTGAAGGCGCAGCCGCTGGGCGGGTTGAGCGGATTGGGCACCTCGCCCTGCACCGGCGTGCGCGCGTGACCGGTGTCGTGCATCTTCGGGATGGCGTCGAGCAGCATGCGCGTGTAGGGGTGGCGTGGCGCCGAAAACAGGCGCTGCTTGTCCGCCAGCTCCACCAGCCTCCCCAGGTACATCACGCCGACGCGGTCGCTCACGTGGCGCACGACTGCCAGGTTGTGGCTGATGAACAGGTACGTGAGGCCCTGCTTCCTCTGCAGGTCCTTCATGATGTTCAGCACCTGCGCCTGCACCGACACGTCCAGCGCGCTGGTGGGCTCGTCGCAGACCAGGAATTCCGGCTCGGTGGCCAGCGCCCGGGCGATGGAGATGCGCTGGCGCTGCCCGCCCGAGAACTGGTGCGGGTACTTGGCCATGTCCTGGGGCGACAGGCCCACGGACTGCAGCAGCTGGCCGACGCGCTCGGCCAGGGCGGCCTTGTCGGTCAGGATGCCATGCTCGCGCAGCGGCTCGGCGATGATGTCGGCCACCTTCCAGCGCGGGTTCAGGCTGGCGTAGGGATCCTGGAAGATCATCTGGATGCGGCGGCGCATGGCGCGGGCGTTGCTGCCCTTGAAGGCGGCGTGGGCGTCCTCGCCGTCGAAGAAGAAGCTGCCGCGCGTGGGCGCGTACAGGCCCACCAGCAGCCGGGCCACCGTGCTCTTGCCGCAGCCGGACTCGCCCACCAGGGCCAGCGTCTGGCCGCGCTCGATCTCGAAACTCACGCCATCGACGGCTTGCAGCAGCGTGCGCGGCCTGCGCTCGAGCACGCGGTTGAGCCAGGGGGCGGAGACGTCGAAGGTCTTGGCCAGGTCGTGCGCCTGCACCAGGGGTCGTGCGGCGGCGTTCATGCGGCCTCCTTGCGGTCGGCGGCGTGCAGCCAGCACGCGGCCCGGGTCGCGCCGGCCGGCATCAGGTCGGGCCGCTCGACGCGACAACGATCGAAGACCTGCGGGCAGCGCGGGTTGAAGGCGCAGCCGCGCGGGATGGCGTTCAGGCGCGGCATGGCGCCGTCGATCTGGTTGAGGCGCTCGCGCTCGCTGTCCATGTCGGGGATGGAGGCCATCAGCCCGGCGGTGTAGGGGTGCGCCGGCTGGTTGATGACCTCGTGCACCGGCCCGATCTCGGCCACGCGCCCGGCGTACATCACGGCCACGCGGTCGCAGGTCTCGGCGATCACGCCCATGTCGTGCGTGATCAGCATGACGGCGGCGCCGCGCGTCTTGCAGATGTTCTTCAGCAGCTGGATGATCTGCGCCTGGATGGATACGTCCAGCGCCGTGGTCGGCTCGTCGGCGACGATCAGCTGCGGCTCGGCCGCCAGGGCCAGGGCGATCACCACGCGCTGGCGCATGCCGCCGGAGAACTGGTGCGGGTAGTGGTCGATGCGCTGCTCGGCGGCCGGGATGCCGGTGTCCTTGAGCAGCTGCACGGCGCGCGCGCGCGCCTCGGCGGCCGAGACCGGCAGGTGCGTGCGGATGGTCTCGGTGAGCTGCTGCCCCACGGTGTAGAGCGGGTTCAGCGAGGTCAGCGGGTCCTGGAAAATCGCGCCGATGCGCCGGCCACGGATGTGGCGCATCTGCTCGTGGCCGAGGTTGTCGATGCGCTGGCCTTCCAGCAGGATCTGGCCGCCGGCGACGCGCCCGGGCGGCTCCAGCAGCCCGATGATGGAGGCGCCGGTAAGCGACTTCCCGGCGCCGGACTCGCCGACCACGCCAAGGATCTCGCCGGCGGCGATGGAAAAGGACACGTCGTCGAGCGCGCGCAGCGTGCCGCGGCGGCCCGGGAATTCGACGATCAGGTTCTGGACTTCAAGCAGGGACATGGCAGAGGCCTCCTGTGATCAACGGAGGCGGGGGTTGAGCGCATCGCGCAGCCAGTCGCCCAGCAGGTTCACGGACAGCGCGATCAGCACCAGCATGACGCCGGGGAACACCGTGATCCACCACTCGCCCGAGAACAGGTAGTCGTTGCCCACGCGGATCAAGGTGCCGAGCGAGGGCGAGGTCGGGGGCGCGCCGACCCCGAGGAAAGACAGGGTGGCCTCGGTGATGATGGCGGTCGCGACCTGGATGGTGGCGAGCACCATCACCGGCCCCAGCACGTTCGGCAGCACGTGGCGGCGCATGATGCGCAGCGGCGCGACGCCGGTCACGCGCGCGGCCTGCACGTATTCCTTGTTGCGCTCCACCAGCGTGCTGCCGCGCACGGTGCGCGCGTACTGCACCCAGCCGGTCAGGGAAATCGACAGGATCAGCACCCCGAAGGCGAGCGAATCCGGCGCGTTCGGGAACACCGCGCGGCCGACGCCGGCGATCAGCAGCGCGATCAGGATGGCCGGGAAGGACAGCATCACGTCGCACAGGCGCATCAGCACGCCATCGACCCAGCCGCCTGCGAAGCCGGCCCACAGGCCCAGGCCCACGCCCACCACCACCGACAGCACCACCGAGGCCAGGCCCACCACCAGCGAGATGCGCGCGCCATAGATCAGCGCCGAGAGGATGTCGCGGCCCTGGTCGTCCGTGCCCAGGAGGTACTTGGTGGTGCCGCCCTCGATCCATGCGGGCGGCAAGCGCGCATCGCCCAGTTCCAGCGTGGACAGGTCGAAGGGATTGTGCGGCGCGACCCAGCCGGCGAACAGCGCGCAGACCACGCACACCAGGGCGATGATCGCGGCCACGATGGCCACCGGGGAGGTGCGGAAACTGTGGGCGACGTCGCTGTCGTACCAGCGGCTGAGGGTGTGCATCATGGTGGGGGAATCTCGGTGGGGCGGCGCCGGTGGGTTCAGGGCTGCTGCGCAGGTCCCCAGGCGCCGGCCAGGGGCATGGCCTGCTCGACCAGGCTGGCGTGCAGCGCCGCGCCCAGGGGCAGGATCTCGTCGTTGAAATCGTAGCGGCTGCTGTGCAGCGCGCTGTGGCCGGCGCCCATGCCCTGGCCCAGGCGCAGGTAGGCCCCGGGCCGGGCCTGCAGCATGAAGGAGAAATCCTCGGCGCCCATGCTCGGCTCGAGCCGGCGCTCGACCTGCTCCTCGCCGACCAGGGAGGCCGCCACGTCGCCCGCGAAGCGCGCCTCGGCGGCGCTGTTGATGGTGGCCGGGTAGATGCGCTCGTAGCGCACGGTGGCGCTGGCGCCGAAACCCAGCGCGATGGTGCTGCACAGCTCCTGGATGCGCTGCGCCACCTTGTCCTGCACGGCCGGGTCGAAGGCGCGCACGGTGCCGACCAGGGTGGCCGTGCCGGGCAGCACGCTGAAGGCCCCCAGGTCGCCGGCCTGGACGGCGCACAGGCTCACCACCGCGCTGTCGAGCGGGCGCACGTTGCGCGCGACGATGCTCTGCACGGCCGTGACGATGTGCGCCGCGACCAGCACCACGTCCACCGTCTGGTAGGCGTGGGCACCGTGGCCGCCGCGGCCGGTGATCTCGATGGTCACGCGGTCGGCCGCGGCCATCATCGGGCCGTCGTTCAGGCCGACGGTGCCCGGCTTCATGGCGGGCCAGTTGTGCATCGCGTAGACGGACTGCACCGGCCAGCGATCGAACAGGCCGTCCTCGATCATCACGCGCGCGCCGCCCAGCCCCTCTTCGGCGGGCTGGAAGATCAGCACGGCCGTGCCGTCGAAGTCGCGCGTGGCTGCGAGATAGCGCGCCGCGCCCACCAGCATGGCGGTGTGGCCGTCGTGGCCGCAGCCGTGCATCAGGCCGCTCCTGCAGGAGCGCCAGGGAAACTCGTTGTGCTCGGTCATGGGCAGGGCATCCATGTCGGCGCGCAGGCCGACCATGGCGCCGCTGCCGCGCCCGCGCCCGTGGATCACGCCGACGACGCCGGTGCGGCCGATGCCCTCGTGCACTTCGTCCACGCCGCACACGCGCAGCGCCTCGCGCACGCGGGCACTGGTGTAGACCTCCTCGAAGCCGAGCTCGGGATGGGCGTGCAGGTCGCGCCGCAGCGCGGTCAGCTCGGAGTGGAACTGGGCGATGTGCGCGAAGGCGCGCCCGCCGGCGCGGTAGCGCTGCGGCTGCAGGCTGTGGCCGTTCAAGTCAGTGCCCCCCGCCCTTGCCCGAGACGCGCAGGCGCGGGTCGACGGCGAAGTACAGCAGGTCCACCACCAGGTTGATGACCACGAAGATCAGCGCGATCAGGCACAGGTAGGCGGCCATCACGGGGATGTCGGCAAAGGTCACGGCCTGGATGAACAGCAGGCCCATGCCGGGCCACTGGAACACCGTCTCGGTGATGATGGCAAAGGCGATCAGCCCGCCGATCTGCAGGCCGGTGATGGTCATCACGGGCACCAGCGTGTTCTTGAGCGCATGGCCGAAGTGGATGGCGCGGTCCGTGAGGCCGCGGGCGCGCGCGAACTTGATGTAGTCGGTGCGCAGCACCTCCAGCATCTCGGCGCGCACCAGGCGCATGATCAGCGTGAGCTGGAAGATCGCCAGCGTGACGGCCGGCAGCACCAGGTGGTGCCAGCCCTTGGCCGTGAGCAGCCCCGTGCTCCACCAGCCCAGGTCGGTGGTCGGCCCGCGCCCGTAGCTGGGAAACCAGCCCAGCGTCACGGAGAACACCAGGATCAGCAGGATGCCGATCAAAAACGTCGGCAGCGACACGCCCAAGAGCGACAGGGTCATGAAGACCTGGCTCAGGAAGGTGCCGCGCTTCAGGGCCGCGTACACGCCCATCGGCACGCCCACCAGCAAGGCGATGAAGGCGGCCGCCAGCGCCAGTTCCAGGGTCGCCGGGAAGCGCTCGGCGATCAGGCGCGAGACCTTGGCGCCCTGGCGCAGCGACAGGCCGAACTCGCCCTGCGCCGCGTTCACCAGGAAATGCCAGAACTGGACGATGAAGGGCTGGTCCAGGCCGAGCGCGGCGCGCATCTCGACGATCTGCTCGGGCGTGGCGTCCTGCCCCAGCAGGAAGACCACCGGGTCGCCCACGAACTGGAACAGCATGAACGAGATGAAGGCCACGGTGACCATGACGATCACGGCCTGCGCGAGGCGGCGGAGGATGAAGGCGAGCATCGGGGTATTGTGCTTCCGGATCTGGCGCGGGCGGGCGGGGCCGGTGGGCCGCGTCGCGCCGATGCGCCCGCGCGACCGGCGCCGGTGGGGTGCTGGTCGCGCGAAGGTACTGGCGGACGGACC
>NZ_ALEE01000343.1 GCF_000282995.1 Melaminivora alkalimesophila | reverse complement strand
CGGACGGACCGGGCCGCCGCTGGCAGCAGGCTTGCTGCTCGCAGGTTTACTGGATCTTCACCGTGCGGATGTCCACCCGGTTGTCGGCGCGGTGCACCATGTCCACGTTCTTCTTCATCGCCCAGGGAATGACCTGGTCGTACAGCGGGATGTGCGAGACCGTGTCGTTGGACAGCTGCAGCGCCTCGGTCATCATGCGCGCGCGCACCGGGGCGTCGGTCTCGACCTTGATGCGGTCCACGAGGTAGTCCATGCGCTCGTTGCTGTACTTGCCGACGTTGTAGTTGCCGTCGCCGCCCGTGCCCACGCTGCGCACCAGCGATTGCAGGCTGTACAGGCCGTCAAAGGTCGGCACGCCCCAGCCGAGCATGTAGATGCTGGCCTCGCTGCGCTGGATCATGGGAAAGTAGGTCACGGTGGGCAGCGTGCGCAGCTTGGCCTTCACGCCCACGCGCGCCCACATCGCCGTGATCGCCTGGCAGATCGCCTCGTCGCTGATGTAGCGGTTGTTGGGGCAGGCGAAGTCCACCTCGAAGCCATCGCCGTAGCCGGCCTCGGCGAGCAGTTTCTTGGAGGCCTCCACATCGTAGGGGAAGCGCTTGCCCACGCCTTCGGTCCAGCCCGCGACCTGCGGCGCGACCAGCGTGCCGGCCGGCTTGCCCAGGCCGCGCAGGATGTTGCGCGTCAGGGCATCGACGTCGATCGCCTGGTACAGCGCCTTGCGCACGCGCACGTCCTTGAGCGGGTTCTTGCCCTTGACGTTGCTGCCCACCAGCTCGTCGCGGAACTGGTCCATGCCGAGGAAGATGGTGCGGTTCTCCAGGCCGTCGATGACCTTGATGTCGCCGTTGGCGCGCAGGCGCGGCAGGTCCTGCGGGGCCGGGTCGAGCACCATGTCGACCTCGCCCGAGAGCAGCGCCGCGATGCGCGTGGCGCCCGACTTGATCGGCGTGTAGACGATCTCGGTGACGTTGCCGTCCATCTCGCCCCACCAGTTGGGGTTGCGCTTCAAGACCATGCGCACGTCCGGCTGCCAGGATTGCAGCGTGAAGGGGCCGGTGCCCATGGCGTTGCGGTGGGCGAAGTTCTCGTCCTTGCCCTTCATGTCGAAGGGCTCGACCGAGCGGTTCTTCTCGGCCCAGGCCTTGCTCATCATGCGCAGCTCGGTCATCTGGCGCAGCAGCACCGGGTTGGGCGCCTTCAGGAACACATCGATGGTGTGGGCATCCACCTTGGTGACGCGCTCGATGCCCTGCACATAGGGGCCGTAGTTGGAGGTCTTGGCCATCGCGCGCTGGATGGAGTAGACCGCATCGTCGGCCGTGAAGTCGGAGCCGTCGTGGAACTTCACGCCGCGCCGCAGCGTGAAGCGCACCTGGGTCGGGCTGACGTTGCTCCAGGCGGTGGCGAGCTGGGGCTCGACCTCGAAGGTCTTGCTGTTGTAGTAGACCAGGCTCTCGTACACGTAGGCGTGGATGCCGTTTTGCAGCGCGTTGTTCTGCGAGTGGATGTCCCAGGTGGAGATCTCGCCCTGGCTGGCCCACTTGAAGGTCTTGGCATGCGCCGCTGGAGCCACGGCCGCCGCGCAGGCCGCCGCAAGAGAAAGGATCAAGGCATTGATTCGCATGGGAACCCTCTTTTATAGAAAGGAGCGACTATGGCAGCGTGGCCGTGGCCACTGGCAAAGGGAAATCCCTGAAATGGTGCATCGCAGATGCGCCGCCATTCATCCGCAGTGCTGATGCAAAACCAATGCCCGGACTGCGTATCTACGCTCGGCGGGGCAAAAACCGTACTTCGAGAAAAAAACAACCTCCCGAAGGAGGTTGCTTGAAATCGGGGCGGGCCCACAAGGACCCTTCCCCTCCCCACTCAATGTGCCTTAGAAGCGATGGCGGACACCCACGGTGATGCCGGTACGGCTGCGTGCGCCGCTCGCCGCATCCAGCACGACCGCGCTGCCGCCGCTGATGCTGGTGTGGTCCACGCCGAAGTAGGCATCGGTGCGCTTGCTGAAGGCATAGTCCGCCACGGCCACGTAGAAGTTGGCGTTGCCGTTGGAAGCACCCGTGGCCGAGCCCGACTGCTTACCGCGGAAGTAGTGCGCGCCCAGGTTGAGCTGAGGAGTCAGCTGATAGCCCACGCCCACCTTGAACAGCTGGCGCTTGTTGGCGTCGCCCGGCTGGAAGCCGCCATTGGTCTGGCCGGCCCAGAATTGCCCCAGGATCGCTCCGTCTACGAGGTTACGGAAACCCTGGATCGGGTTGGTCACCGTAGCGTATTTCGCCTTGTTCAGGCCATAGCCTGTATTGAAGTACCACGGACCCGTGCGGTACGAACCGCCCAGAGTCCAGGCGTCTACGTCGGTGCCGCCTGGCAGCGTCGTGCGCATGTAGCCGCCGCCGACGGCAAACCCGCTCGCGGAGTAGCGCAGGTAGCCGCCAGCCGTCTTCCAGGCGCCACCACCCAGGGTGCCTGCAACGTAGGCAGGCACTTGCGCCGCCGAGGCAGGCAGGCCAGCTTCCAATGCCTTGGTGTCGTAGTTCTCGTCAAACGAATATTGCAGCGAGCCTACGAAGCTGCGGTCCGGCGTTGCGAAGGTGTACTTCAGCATGTTGCTGGTACGCGCGCCCATGGCCATTCCCAACTCAGGCTTGTAGGCTTCCATGTAGGGGGAGTACGGGAACGAAGCGTAGGTGCTGGTCACCACGTCGAACAGGACGTTCCACTGACGTCCGGCAGTCAGGCGGCCATAAGGGCCTTGCAGACCCAGATAGGACAGTTGGAAGAAGGGGGTGGAAACACTGCCGTCATCGGCATTGAGACGGTTTTCCAGCACCACCAGGGCCTTGGACCCGCCACCCAGGTCCTCCTCCACATTGATACCCCAGCGGCTTTGCGACATGCCGCCACCGATCATCTTCGTCAGGCCATCCTTGCCGGCACCTTCGTTGTTGGTGTGGCGCACGGCGGCATCCACGATACCCCACAGCTCCACCTTGCTGGTACCGGCGGACTGGGCCATTGCCACGCCCGCGCCGCACAGCGCCAGGGCAGCCACAATTTTCTTTTGCATACGACAGACTCCTCTTGGATTGATAACCTGACCTGCTCCCCATAGGCCGTACCA
>NZ_ALEE01000342.1 GCF_000282995.1 Melaminivora alkalimesophila | reverse complement strand
GCGGGTTCGAGTCCCGTCCACTCCGCCAAGTCTCTGGAAAACGGGTTGTGCCGCAAGGCGCAACCCGTTTTTTCGTGCTCTGTGGGCCACCATGGCGCCGGCAAGGCGCCCAAGGCCCACAAAAAACGCCCGCGGCGCGGGCGTCGTGGGTTGCCGCCCGGCCGGGGCGCCGAATCACTTGGGGGCCAGGCGAATGGCGCCGTCCAGGCGGATCACCTCGCCGTTGAGCATGTCGTTCTCGAAGATGTGGCGCACGAGCTTGGCGTAATCCTCGGGCGTGCCCAGGCGGCTCGGGAAGGGCACGCCCGCGGCCAGCGCGTCCTGCACCTCCTTGGGCATGCCGAACAGCATGGGCGTGCCGAAGATGCCCGGAGCGATGGTCATGTTGCGGATGCCACTTCTCGCTAGGTCGCGCGCGATCGGCAGCGTCATGCCGACCACGCCGCCCTTGGAGGCGGCGTAGGCCGCCTGTCCGATCTGGCCATCGTAGGCCGCCACGCTGGCCGTGGAGATCAGCACCCCGCGCTCGCCCGTCGCCTCGGGCTCGTTCTTCGCCATCGCCTCGGCCGCCAGGCGGATCATGTTGAAGCTGCCGACCAGGTTCACGGTGATGGTCTTGCTGAAGGTGGCGAGGGCGTGGGCACCGTTCTTGCCGACAGTCCGCTCGGCCGGGGCGATGCCGGCGCAGTTCACCAGGCCCATCAGCTTGCCCAGGGAGACGGCCTTGTCCACCACCGCCTGGGCATCGGCCTCATTGGCCACGTCGCAGCGCACGAAGCTGGCGCCGATCTCGCGTGCCACCGCCTCGCCCTTGTCCTGCTGCATGTCGGCGATGACCACCGTGCCGCCCGCGGCTGCCAGCATGCGCGCCGTGCCCTCACCCAGGCCGGACGCCCCGCCGGTGACGATGAATACCTTGCCCTTGATCTCCATGGAAACTCTCCAATGCGTGGTTGGTGTTGACGTACACGTCAATTATCACTGAGGCCCGCGCCGCGCCGGCATGAAAAAGCCCGGCAGTGCCGGGCTTGGGGAGCGCCTGCCGGGCAGGGCGCCGCTGTCAGCGGAAGCCCACGCGGTCGAGCATCTGCTGCACCTTGACGGTGTTCGCGCCGACGGCGCCGATCGGGATGGTCTCGGTCTTGAAGGGCTTGCCGCCGGTCATGGCCTTCAGGGCCGGGTTGTCGAACTCCACGCCCTTGGCGGCCGGCCACTCGTTGTTGGCATTGGCGAAGTAGTTCTGCGCCTCGGGGCTGGCGAGGTACTCCAGGAACCGGACGGCGTTCTCCGGGTGCTTGGCGTGGCGCGCCACGGCGCCGCCGGCGATGTTCAGGTGGGTGCCCCAGGAATCCTGGTTCGGGAACACCACGCCCACCTTCTCCACGATCGCCTTGTCGTCCTTGCGGTCCGAGCGCATCAGGCGTGCCAGGTAGTAGCTGTTGGTGACGGCGATCTCGCACTCGCCCGTGGCCACCGCCTTGATCTGATCGGTGTCGCCGCCCTTGGGCCAGCGTGCCATGTTGTCGACGATGCCCTTGAGCCAAGCCTGCGTCTTCTCCTCGCCCATGTGCTCCATGACGGCGCCGAACAGGCTCAGGTTGTAGGGGTGCGAGCCCGAGCGGATGCAGACCTTGTCACGGTTCTTGGGGTCGCCCAGTTCCTCATAGGTATCGACATCCTCCGGCTTGACCTTGGCCTTGTTGTAGACGATGACCCGCGCGCGCGTGGACAGGCCGAACCAGGCAATGCCGCCGTCGGCCGCCGGCTGGGCGCGCAGGTTGGCCGGGATCGCTTCCTCGAGCACCGCCGAGCGCACCGGTTTGAACAGGCCCTCCACCTCGCCGCGATAGAAGCGGGCCGCATCCACGAGCAGGATCACATCGGCTGGCGATGCGGCCCCTTCTGCCTTCAGACGCGCCATGATGCCGGCGTCGTCCGAGTCCACGCGGTTGATCTTGATGCCGGTGGTCTTGGTGAAGCCGTCGTAGAGCGCCTCGTCCGTGGCGTAGTGCCGGGCCGAGTAGAGGTTGAGGACCTTCTCTTCCTGGGCGGTGGCGGTGCCGGCCGCGGCCGCCAGGACGCAGGTGAGCAGGAGGGACTTGAAGGGGATGGTCATGGACAGGGGTGCTTTCTCGAAGTGAGGACAGGCTGGATGATAAGGCAAACGAGAATCGTTCCCAACTGACAAAGAACCAATCCTTGAGCTTTGTCAGGTTGGAGGCTCCCAAGCTGGTGGCGAGGACAAAAAAAAGCCCAGTCAGGGACTGGGCTTGAAGGGATCCCGGAAACGGAGGTTTCGAGAGGATCCAAGGAGACAACTGGAGTGCAGATACCGTGGGGCCTCTGCAGATGTCAGCGATTATAGGGTAAACCCGAGATCAGCGCTTGCCTTGTGCAGCAGCGGTGGCGGCAGCGGCGGCGGTGGCCGTCTGGCGCGAGGCGTTGCTGGCCATGGCGTTCATGTTGGCTTCCGCCACGGTGCTGGCCTGCTTGACGGCCTTCTGGACCGACTCGAAGGCGTTGTTGGCGGCGCTCACGGCGCTCTTGAGCACGGCCACCGAGGTCTCGGTACCGGCCGGGGCGTTCTTGGCGGCGCTGTCGAGCAGGCTGTCGACGTTGCGCTGCACCTCGGCGGCCTGGGCTTCGAAGGCCCGGCTGAACTCGGCGGTGGTGCCGGAGGCGATCTCGTACAGCTGGCGGCCATAGGAGGCGACCTTCTCTGCCAGCGGCTGGAACTGGCTGGCCTGCAGGGCCAGCAGCTGCTGCACATCCTTGGCCGACAGCACGGCCTGGGCGTGGGCGGCAGCCTCGTTCAGGGCGGCGCGCGAGGCGGCCACGTTCAGCTCCACCAGCTTTTCGACACCCTCGAAGGTCTTGTTCGTCAGACCGAACAGGGTCTCGAGGTTGGCTTTGTGGGAGGCGATCAGTTGTTCCTGGGTCAGCGTCATGTCTTCACTCCTGTGATGCCCTCGCGGGCGGTTTACAAAGGCTGCGCTGGTGACCCGGGGAGTCATGTTGCAGTGCAGCATAAAGCGAATTTTAGGGCCTGCGGCGGAGATTGCAAGGCTTTTTGTTGCACTGCAGCAATTTGCTGCACTTTGATCAGGATGACTACAGGAAGGGCATCGCGGCGGCGTCTTTCCCGGGCGCTGGCACAATCCCCCTCCCATGAGCGCCGAGCCTGCTTCCTCCCCCCTTTCCGCGCCTGCGGCCCGGCCCGCACCCGAGCCGCGCAGCGCCTACGCCGTGTTCCGTCCGATCGCCACCCGCTGGTCGGACAACGACATCTACGGCCATGTGAACAACGTCGTCTACTACGCCTGGTTCGACACGGCGGTGAACGGCTTCCTCATCGACCAGGGTGCGCTGGACATCCACGCGGGCGAGACCATCGGGCTGGTGATCGAGACCCGCTGCAATTACTTCGCGCCCCTGGCCTTTCCGCAGGAGGTGGAGGCCGGCCTGCGCGTCGCCCATGTGGGGACCAGCAGCGTGCGCTACGAAGTGGGCCTGTTCGCCCGGGGCGAGGCGCTGAGCGCAGCCTGCGGGCACTTCGTGCATGTGTATGTGGACCGGCAGGAGCGGCGGCCCCGCCCGCTGCCGCAGGCGCTGCGCCGGGCCGTGGCGCAACTGGCCCTGCCGCGCTGACCATGCGGGCATCCGGGCCTGTCCCTGTCCTGCCGGGCGATGCCGGTGCAACAATCGCTCACATCCAGCGCGGCCCAAGCCCGGCGTGCTGCCTTGCCTGCTGACCCCATGATCATCACCAGCCTGCTCGACACCGACCTGTACAAGTTCACCATGATGCAGGTGGTGCTGCACCATTTCCCGGGGGCGCAGGTGGAATACCGCTTCAAGTGCCGCAACCCGGGCGTGCAGCTGGCGCCCTACGCGAGCGAGATCCGCGAGGAGATCCGTTCGCTGTGCAGCCTGCGCTTCCAGGAGGCGGAGCTGGCCTACCTGCGCTCGCTGCGCTTCATCAAGAGCGACTTCGTCGATTTCCTCGGGCTGTTCCGCCTCAACGAGAAGTACATCCGTGTCACGCCGCTGCGCTCGGGCGAGATCGACATCAGCATCACCGGGCCGTGGCTGCACACCATCCTGTTCGAGATCCCGGTGCTGGCCATCGTCAATGAGGTGTATTTCCGCAACACCCAGCCGGTGCCCGATTTTCCCGAGGGGCGGCGCCGGCTGGACGCGAAGATCGCCCAGCTGCAGGAAAGCGGGCTGGAGCGCCTGAAGATTGCCGACTACGGCACGCGCCGGCGCTTCTCGCGCCCCTGGCACGAGGAGGTGCTGCGCGTGCTGATCGCTCGGCTGGGCACGGATGAGCAGCGCGTGCGGCCGCTCGCGCAGTTCGCGGGCACGAGCAACGTGCTGTATGCGATGAAGCTTGGGCTCACGCCGCTGGGCACCATGGCGCACGAGTACCTGCAGGCCTGCCAGGCGCTGGGGCCGCGCCTGCGCGACACGCAGGTCTTCGGCTTCGAGGTCTGGGCGCGCGAGTACCGGGGCGACCTCGGGATCGCGCTGTCCGACGTGTACGGCATGAACGCCTTTCTGCGCGACTTCGACCTGTATTTCTGCAAGCTCTTCGACGGCGCACGCCACGACAGCGGCGACCCCTTCGCCTGGGGCGAGCGCATGCTGCAGCACTACCGGGACAACCGGGTCGATCCACGCACCAAGACGCTGATCTTCAGCGATGGCCTGACGGTGCCGCGCATCGTGGAGCTGCACCGCCAGTTTCATGGCCGCTGCCAGCTTGCCTTCGGGATCGGCACCAACCTGACCAACGACCTGGGCTATGAGCCGCTGCAGATCGTGATCAAGATGACGCGCTGCAACGGCCAGCCGGTGGCGAAGCTGTCGGATGCGCCCGGCAAGAACATGTGCGATGACGAGAAATACCTGGCCTACCTGCGCCAGGTGTTCGACATACCCGCGCCGTGAGGCACGGACCCGGTGGCCGCCGGCCGGGCGCGATCCCGCGGTCGGCGCGGCCAGACAACGAGAACGAGACTTCCGAGGAGTGACCAAGACATGAAGCACCTGCGCGCATTGGCGGTGGCCGCGCTGACCCTGGCGCCGGCCCTGGCGGCGGCGGCCGACATCGACGGCAGCCGGCTGTCCCTGCTCTGGGGGGTGCCCTTTGCCGGGGTATTGCTGTCGATCGCGCTGCTGCCGCTGGTGGCGCCGCGCTTCTGGCACCACCATTTCGGCAAGATCACGGCCGGCTGGTCGCTGGCCTTCCTGCTGCCCTTTGCCCTGGTCTTCGGCCCGCAGATGGCCGGCGCCGGCTTCGTGCACGCGCTGGTGGCGGAATACCTGCCCTTCGTCATCCTGCTCACGGCGCTGTTCACCGTCGCCGGCGGCATCTACATCCGCGGCAACCTGCAGGGCAGTGCGCTGCTCAATACCGGGTTGCTGGTCATCGGCTCGGTGCTGGCGAGTTTCATGGGCACCACCGGCGCGTCCATGCTGCTGATCCGCCCCTTGATTCGCGCCAACGAAGGCCGCAAGCACATCACGCACGTGGTGGTGTTCTTCATCTTCACGGTCTCCAACGCGGGCGGCTCGCTCACGCCGCTGGGCGACCCGCCGCTGTTCCTGGGCTTTCTCAAGGGGGTGGACTTCTTCTGGACGCTGCGCCACATCTTCCCGGAGACGCTGTTCATCCTGGCGGTGCTGCTGGGGCTGTTCTTCGCACTCGACGCCTGGTACTGGCGCCAGCCGGGCGAGCGCACGCCGTCGGCGGCCGCTGCGGCAGCGCCGGCCGAAACCTTCGGCTTCGACGGCAAGGCGAACTTCGGCCTGCTGGGCGTGGTCGTCGCGCTGGTGCTGATGAGCGGCATCTGGAAGAGTGACGTGCAGTGGGACATCGCCGGCACGGTGGTCGGCCTGCCGGGGCTGGTGCGCGATGCCGGCCTGGTCCTGGTGACCATCGTCTCGCTGATCCTGACGCCGCGCCAGGTGCACGAGGACAACCAGTTCAGCTGGGGACCGATGCAGGAGGTGGCCAAGCTCTTTGCCGGCATCTTCCTGACCATCATCCCGGTGATCGCCATGCTCAAAGCCGGCGTGAACGGGCCCTTCGGCGCCATCGTGTCGGCCGTCACGCGCCCGGATGGTTCGCCCGATCCGGCCATGTACTTCTGGGCCTCGGGCCTGCTGTCGTCCTTCCTGGACAACGCGCCCACCTACCTGGTGTTCTTCAACACCGCCGGGGGCGATCCGGTGACGCTCATGACCACGCACGCGGCGACGCTGGCGGCGATCTCGGCGGGCTCCGTCTTCATGGGCGCGAACACCTACATCGGCAACGCGCCCAACCTGATGGTCAAGGCCATCGCCGAGGACCGCGGCGTGCCCATGCCCAGCTTTTTCGGCTACATGGTGTGGTCCGGCGTCATCCTGGTGCCGCTGTTCATTGCCATCACCTTCATCTGGCTGCGCTGAGGCGGGCGGGAGGAGCACCGAACATGACCGTGAACAAGCCGCGCATCCTGGTGGCCCGCCGGATCTTTCCGGAGGTCGTCGAGCGCCTGCGCACGCACTTCGAGGTCCAGTCCAACGACGAGGACGTCGCCTGGGGCGCCGCCGAACTGGCCGAGCGGCTGGCCGACAAGGACGGGGCGCTGACCACCGGCAGCCAGCGCATCGACGCGCAACTGCTGGCCGCCTGCCCGCGCCTGAAGATCGTCGCCAACATGGCGGTGGGCTACAACAACTTCGACGTCGACGCCATGTCGGAAGCGGGCGTGGTCGGCACCAACACGCCGGACGTGCTGACCGAGACCACGGCCGACTTCGGCTTCGCGCTGGTGCTCGCGACCGCACGGCGCATGACCGAGGCCGAGCACTACCTGCGCGCCGGGCGCTGGCAGCACTGGAGCTACGACATGTTCGCCGGCGCCGAGGTGCATGGCAGCACCCTCGGCATCCTGGGCATGGGGCGCATCGGCCAGGCGATCGCGCGGCGCGGGGCGCACGGCTTCGGCATGCGCGTGCTCTACCACAACCGCTCGCGCCTGGCACCCGAGGTGGAAGCTGAATGCCGGGCGGCCTACGTGTCCAAGGAGGATCTGCTCGCCCAGGCCGATCACCTGGTGCTGGTGCTGCCCTACACGGCCGAATCGCACCATGCCATCGGCGCGGCGGAACTGGCGCGCATGAAGCCCACGGCAACGCTGGTCAACATCGCGCGCGGCGGCATCGTCGATGACGCGGCGCTGGCCCGGGCGCTCAAGGAGCGGCGCATCGCGGCCGCCGGGCTGGACGTCTTCGAGGGCGAGCCGAGCGTGCACCCGGGGTTGCTGGAGGTGCCGAACGTGGTGCTGACGCCGCACATCGCCAGCGCGACCGTCGCCACCCGCCTCGCCATGGCGAGTCTTGCGGCGGACAATCTGATCGCCTTCTTCAAGGAGGGCAGGGCCCTCACACCGGTGCCTGGAACCGCAGCTACGACCTGAATCATGGAAATCTACCTCGTCCTTGCGCTGCTGCTGCTGATTGGCGCCCTGCTGGTGGTGCTGCTCCTGCGCAGTGCGCGCCCGCAGATGCCGGCGGAGTGGCTGCGGCAGCTGCAGCAGCTGGAGGCTGCCGTGCAGGCCACCCAGATGGCGGTGGCGCGCAACGACGGGGCGCTGGTTGCCATGGACCAGCAGCTGCGCGGCCTTGCGCAGGACACGCAGGCGCGGCTGGAGCAGCAGCTGGCACTGTCGCGCGCCGACGCGGCCGCCGGGCGCAAGGAGCTGTCCGAGGCGCTGGAGCTGTTCCGGCGCGAGCTCGGCCAGACCGGCCAATCCCTCACCGAGGGCAGCCAGCGCTCGCGCGAGGCGATTGCGCAGAGCACGCAGCTGTTCGGCCAGCGCATCCAGGAGCGTTTCGATGCGCTCTCGCTGGCCATGCACGCCACGCTCGACTCGCTCAAGGGCGACATCCACACTCAGCTGGCGGCCATGGCGCTGGCGCTCAAGGAGCAGCTGGCGGGCAACACGCGCCAGCTGCTGGAGCTGTCGGCCACCAGCCAGCAAAGCGCCGAGGCCCTGCGCGGCGCGCTCAACGAGCGGCTGGCCGCCATCCAGAGCGACAACGCCACCAAGCTCGAGGAGATGCGCCGCACGGTGGACGAGAAGCTGCACGCCACGCTCGAGCAGCGCCTGGGCGAGTCCTTCAAGCTGGTCAGCGACCGGCTCGAGCAGGTGCACAAGGGGTTGGGCGAGATGCAGACGCTGGCCGGCAGCGTGGGCGACCTGAAGCGCGTGATGACCAACGTGAAGATGCGCGGCACCTGGGGCGAGCTGCAGCTGGGGCTGATCATCGACAACGTGCTCGCGCCTGAGCAGTACGCCAGGAACGTCAAGACCATGCCGGGCAGCGACGACCTGGTGGAGTTCGCGATCCGCCTGCCGGGGCGGGGCGATGAGCAGCCGGTGTGGCTGG
>NZ_ALEE01000341.1 GCF_000282995.1 Melaminivora alkalimesophila | reverse complement strand
GGTGTGGCTGCCGATCGACTCCAAGTACCCGGTCGAGCACTACCAGCGCCTGCTGGACGCGCACGACGCCGCCGACAAGGCGCTGCTGCAGTCGGCGGGCAACGCCTTCGAGGCGTCCATCCGGCTGGAGGCGCGCAAGATCTTCAGCAAGTACGTCTCACCGCCGCACACCACCGACTTCGCCGTGCTGTACCTGCCCTCCGAGGGGCTGTTTGCCGAGGTGATGCGCCGCCCGGGGCTGGTGGAGGCGGTGCAGAACGAGTGCCGGGTGATGATCACCGGCCCGGCCAACCTGGCGGCCATGCTGAGCAGCCTGCAGATGGGCTTCAAGACCCTGGCGATCGAGAAACGTTCGTCCGAGGTCTGGGCCGTGCTCGGCCAGGTCAAGACCGAATTCGCCAAGTTCGGCGACGTGGTCGAGGCCACGCGCAAGTCCATCGACGCGGCCGCCAAGAAATTCGAGCAGGTGGGGGTGCGGACGCGCGCCATCCAGCGGCGCCTGCGCGACGTGCAGGAGCTGCCGGCGCCGGAGCCGGCCGGCGCCCCGGCGTTGCCGCCGGGCGGGCTGTTCGAGGAGGACGAAGACGAGGGGGCCTGCACGGCGCAGGTTCCGCTGGAGGCCGAGGGTGCCTGAGGCGCCCGGGGGCGCGGGCCGCTACAGCTTGTAGAAGGCGCGGATCATCGCCCAGGCTTCTGCCGGATCGTCGGTGATGCGAAACAGCGCCGGGTCCGTGGGGGCGATGGTGCCGTGCTCGATCAGCACGTCGAAGTTGATCACCGCCTTCCAGAAGCTGCTGCCGAACAGCACGATCGGCACCGGCCGCGCCTTGCCGGTCTGCACCAGCGTCAGCACCTCGAACAGCTCGTCGAGCGTGCCGAAGCCGCCGGGGAACACCACCAGGGCCTTCGCGCGCATCATGAAATGCATCTTGCGCAGCGCGAAATAGTGGAACTTGAAGGACAGCGAGGGCGTGATGAAGCGGTTGCCGCTCTGCTCGTGCGGCAGCGTGATGTTCAGGCCCACGTTCGGCATGCCGGCATCGTGCGCGCCGCGGTTGGCTGCCTCCATGATGCCGGGCCCGCCGCCGGTGCAAACATACAGGCGCTGCTCTTGGGGGCAGTCGCGGCAGTGCTCGGCCACCATGCGCGCGAACTGCCGCGCGGCGTCGTAGTAGCGCGCGTTGCGCACGGCGCGCTCGGCCAGCGCGATGCGCTCGGGGCTGCCGCTGGCGCGCGCGTCCTGCAGCTGCTGCTCGGCCTCGTCGGGGGCGACGAAGCGGGCGCTGCCGTAGACCACGATGGTGCTGTCGATGCCTTGCGCCGCCTGGCCCAGGTCGGGCTTGAGCAGCTCCAGCTGAAAGCGGATGCCGCGCGTTTCGCGGCGCAGCAGGAATTCCGGATCGGCGAAGGCCAGCCGGTAGGCGTCGGCCTCCAGCGGGTTGCCCGAGACGGCGTAGTTGTGCAGCTCGGCCCAGGCGTCGGCAAGGCGGCTGTCTTGAAGATTGGTGGTTGCATCCATGGGGAGATTTTGATCCTTTCGCGGTCGCCCCCGGCAAAGGCGGGAAGCCGGCCGCCGGTTGTTCAGGCGGCGGGGCCCGACTCCGGCCCGAGCGCGCTCCACAGCCAGCCGCCGCCTGCCAGACCGGCCCAGGCGGCCAGCACCGAGCCCGCCAGGTGCAGCAGCGCCAGCAGCAGTGCTGCGCCCACGCGCCCCTGGAGCAGCAGGGCCAAGACTTCGGCGGAGAAGGCGGAGAAGGTGGTCAGCGCACCCAGGAAGCCGGTCACCACCAGGGCGCGCCAGGCGGGGTCGAGCTGCGGCATGGCCTGCGCCGCGGCGAGGAACAGACCGATCAGCCAGCCGCCTCCCACGTTGGCCACGAGCGTGCCCCAGGGCAGGGCCGCGCCGGGGGCGTTCAGCCACAGGCCCAGGCGCCAGCGGGCCAGCGCCCCGGCGCAGGCACCAAGACAGATGGCCAGGGCGTGCAGCATGGGAGGCGATTGTAGGGAGCGCGCCGATCGGCAACGCCCGCACGGGGGGCGGGTTTACGCTCCGCTGCGCCGGGCGCCGCATGCCTAGAATCTGTTGCACTGCAATAGCGGCCGTTTCCAGGCCGCCCCCGAGGAGCCCCAGGTGCGAGACAAGAAAACCCCCGAAACCGAGACCAGCGGCAGCCAGGAGCAGCCGTCCCCGCGCGAGCGCACCATCAAGAAATACCCGAACCGCCGCCTCTACGACACTTCCACCTCGACCTACATCACGCTGGCGGAGGTCAAGCAACTGGTCATCAATGGCGAGCCGGTGAGCGTGCGCGACGCCAAGACCGGCGATGACTTGACGCGCAGCATCCTGCTGCAGATCATCCTGGAGGAGGAGGCCGGCGGCACCCCCATGTTCAGCGAGGCGGCGCTCGCCAACATCATCCGCTTCTACGGCCATGCCATGCAGGGCTTCATGGGCGCGCAGCTGGAGAAGAGCGTGCAGATGTTCGTCGAGTTCCAGGCGCGTCTGGCCGAGCAGACGCAAGGCCTGTCGCCCGAGAAGTGGACGCAGCTCATGCAGCTCAACGCCCCGGCCATGCAGGCCTGGATGGGCAGCTATGCCGAGCAGTCGCAAAAGGCCTTCGCCCAGATGAACGAACAGATGCAGCGCCAGGCCGAGCAGATGCTGGGAGCGTTCGGGATCAAGAAGCGCTGAAGGGGCGGAAGCGGCCTGCGTTTCCCCGCGATGGCATCCTCTGGGAAAATACGGGCGATGAGCGACGCACACGCCCCTACTTCCACGCCTGCCCCCCACCCGACCCCGGACGCCGGGCCAGCGCCCAAGATCGCCTTTGCCAGCCTGGGCTGCCCGAAGAACCTGACCGACTCCGAACTCATCCTGACCCAGCTCTCCGCCGAGGGCTACCGCACCTCCAAGTCCTTCGACGGGGCCGACCTGGTCATCGTCAACACCTGCGGCTTCATCGACGATGCCGTCCGCGAGAGCCTGGACACCATCGGCGAGGCGCTGGCCGAGAACGGCAAGGTGATCGTCACCGGCTGCCTGGGCGCCAAGGCCGGCAAGGACGGCAGCGGCACGCTGGTGCAGGATGTGCATCCGAGTGTGCTGGCCGTGACCGGCCCGCACGCGGCCCAGGAGGTCATGGACGTGGTGCACCGCCACCTGCCAAAACCCCACGACCCCTTCATCGACCTGGTGCCGGGGGCGTTTGGCGAGGCCGGCATCAAGCTCACCCCGCGCCACTACGCCTACCTGAAGATCAGCGAGGGCTGCAACCACCGCTGCACCTTCTGCATCATTCCCTCCATGCGCGGCCATCTGGTCTCGCGCCCGGTGGGCGACGTGCTGCGCGAGGCGCGCGCGCTGTTCGAGGGCGGCGTCAAGGAGCTGCTGGTGGTCAGCCAGGACACCTCGGCCTATGGCGTGGACGTGAAGTACCGCACCGGTTTCTGGGACGGCAAGCCGGTGCGCACGCGCCTGCTGGAGCTGGTGCAGGCCCTGGGCGAGCTGGCCCGGCCGCACGGCGCCTGGGTGCGGCTGCACTACGTCTACCCCTACCCCAGCGTGGACGAGCTGATCCCGCTGATGAACGACGGCCTGGTGTTGCCCTATCTGGACGTGCCGCTGCAGCACAGCCACCCGGATGTGCTGCGCCGCATGAAGCGCCCTGCCAGCGGTGAAAAAAATCTCGAGCGCATTCAGCGCTGGCGCGAGCAGTGCCCGCAGCTGGTGATTCGCAGCACCTTCATCGCCGGCTTCCCGGGCGAGACGGAAGAGGAGTTCCAGCACCTGCTGGATTTCCTGCACGCGGCGCAGATCGACCGCGCCGGCTGCTTTGCCTACAGCGACGTGCCCGGTGCCGCTGCCAACGCCCTGCCGGGCATGTGGCCGCCCGAGCTGCGCGAGGAGCGCCGGGCGCGCTTCATGGCGGTGGCCGAGGCGGTTTCCACCGCGCGCCTGCAGCAGCGTGTCGGCTCGACCATGCGGGTGCTGGTGGACAAGTCCGCCAGCCTGGGCAAGAAGGGCGGCGTGGGCCGCTCGTGGGCCGATGCGCCGGAGATCGACGGCGTGGTGCACCTGCAGCCCATCGAGAAGGCCAGCAAGACCTACAAAACCGGCGACTTCGTGCGCGCCCGCATCGTTGCAACGCAGGGGCACGATCTGGTGGGGCAGGTGGTCTGAGCTACAACCCCGCAAGCCCATGAAAAAAGGCTTCCCGGGGGAAGCCTGCGCGGCCCGCGTCGGCGCTCAGACGCGCCTGCGGTATTCGCCCGTGCGGGTGTCGATCTCGATCCTGTCGCCCTGGTCCACGAACAGGGGCACGGCGACCTCGAAGCCGGTAGCGATCTTCGCCGGCTTCATGACCTTGCCGGAGGTGTCGCCCTTGACAGCCGGCTCGGTCCAGGTGATCTCGCGCTCGACGCTGGTGGGCAGCTCGACCGAGATGGCCTTGCCGTCGTAGAACACGACTTCGGCGGCCATGCCGTCTTCCAGGTAGCTCAGGGCATCGCCCATGTTGCCGGCCTCGACCTCGTACTGGTTGTAGTCGGCATCCATCCAGACGTACATCGGGTCGGCGAAGTAGGAGTAGGTGCACTCCTTCTTGTCCAGGATGACGTTGTCGATCTTGTCGTCGGCCTTGAAGACGACTTCGCTGCCGGTGCCGGTGAGCAGGCCCTTGAGCTTCATGCGCACGGTGGCGGCGCCGCGCCCGCCACGGGCGTATTCGGTCTTGAGGACGATCATGGGGTCTTTGCCCTGCATGATCACGTTGCCGGCGCGGATTTCTTGAGCGAGTTTCATGGCTTGGCCTGAGAAGGAAGGAGGTGGGGCCGCTCGCACGGGGCGGGGCGAAACCGGCAGGGCCTGCCTGGCTCACCCCGGCGCTGAACGCTTGCGGCGGGGGCGCCGGCCGGCACGGCTCCGGGTGGAAAGTGCACGGCAACAAGTGGCGCAAAACCTGAGATTCTAGCTTTTCCCGTCCACAAAACCCAGCAGTTGGGTCAACAAATCCGCCTGCGCCAGCAGGCGATCGCGCGCGCGCAACGCGCAGGCGTGCCACTGCCGCAGCTCGGCAGGGCCCAGCGGCGGCAGGCTGGCCGCGGGCGCCATGCCGTTCCACGCCAGGTGCGCCTGGCGCCAGGAGGCGGGCGCCTGCAGCCAGTCCAGAAAAGCGAGCAGCTTGGCGCGGTGGGCGCCGTCGTCCTGGGGATAGATGTGCCAGACGAACGGCTGCCCGGCCCACAGGGCGCGCACCAGGGAGTCCTCGCCGCGCACGAAGTTCAGGTCGCAGGCCCACAGGAGCTCGTCGAAGGCCGGCTGCGGGCAAGCCGGCAGCCACGCTACCAGCACACCCCGGTGTGCCCCGGGGGCGGCCGCAGCAGGAGCGCCGCCCGGGCCCTGCAGGGCGCGCAGCGCCGCCGCCGCCCGGCCGGGAGTGACCAGCAGGTGCGCGCCCCCCGAGACGGCCGCGAGCCGCTGCAGCAGCTGCGCCAGCGCCGGCGGCTCGTAACAGAACAGCGAGACCGCCAGAGCGTCTGCAGCGATGCCGCGGCCGGCGCGCCAGGCTGCGCGGTCGAAGCGTGCCTGCCGCGCCGCCAGCGCCGGCTCGCGCAGCAGGCCGCCGGTGCGTGGCGTGAAGCCCGGGTAGAAGAACCAGCGCGTCAGCCCCGTGCCCGGACCGTGCAGCACGGGCGAGGGCAGGCCGTGGCAGCGTTCCACGTAGCCCTCGGCCGAGAGGTATTCCAGGTTGATCCACACCGGAGGCCGGGCCCGCCCGGGCCCGGGCTGCGCCATCGAGGCGACGAAGGCACCGGGGATTTCGCAGCCGAAGGCCTCGACCACCACGTCGCCGGGCCCATCGGCAGGCGCGGCCGCGGGCCACGGCAGCACTTGCACGCCCGGGGTGCCCCACGGCGCCATCCAAGCGAGCGCGCCGGCATCGTTCGTCCACAGGCGCACCGCGTGCCCGCGCGATGCCAGGTCGGCCGCCAGCCGCCAGCACACGCCCATGTCGCCGTAGTTGTCGATGACTTGGCAGAAGACGTCCCAGCGCAGGCCGGGTGCGGACGCGTGTCCGGACGGCGGGGCGGCAGAAGGCGAGGGCATGGACCGCGATTATCCTGGGCAGGGTCGCCCTGCTGCGCCGCCGCGGCGCCCTCTGGCAGGCGGCAGGGCCCGCGGTCCTTGAGGTCGCCGCGCCAGCCTCCACAATAGGGGGATGTCCGCTTCGCACCCCGAGGAACTGCTGGCCCAGGTGGCGGCGCTGCCGCCGCTGCCGGGGGTGTACCGCTATTTCGACGCGCAGGACACGCTCCTGTACGTCGGCAAGGCGCGCAACCTGAAGAAGCGCGTCTCCAGCTACTTCACCAAGCAGCATGGCGGCACGCGCATCGGCCACATGGTGGGCCGGATCGCACGGCTGGAGACCACCGTGGTGCGCTCGGAGGCCGAGGCGCTGCTGCTGGAAAACAACCTGATCAAGTCGCTGCAGCCCAGGTACAACATCCTGTTTCGCGACGACAAGAGCTACCCCTACCTGAAGATCACCGGCGTCGCGCAAAAGGACGGCACGGGCGATGCGCCGGGCCAGCGTTTCCCGCGCATCGCCTACTACCGCGGCGGCACCGACAAGCGCCACCGCTACTTTGGCCCCTACCCCGGCGCCTGGGCGGTCAAGGAGAGCATCCAGCTGCTGCAGAAGGTCTTTCGGCTGCGCACCTGCGAGGACACGGTCTTTGCCAACCGCACCCGGCCGTGCCTGCTCTACCAGATCAAGCGTTGCACGGCGCCGTGCGTGGGGTTGATCTCGACCGAGGACTATGCCGGCGACGTGGCGAGCGCCGAGGCGCTGCTGCGCGGCGAGACGCAGGAGCTGCTGCAACTGCTGGAGCAGCGCATGCTGGCGCATTCGCAGCGGCTGGAGTTCGAGCAGGCGGCCGAGGTGCGCAACCAGATCACGGCGCTGTCGCGGGTGCTGCACCAGCAGGCCATCGAGACCGTCTCGGACAAGGACGTGGACATCCTGGCGGTGCGCGTGCAGGGCGGGCGCGCCTGCGTGAACCTGGCGATGGTGCGCGGCGGGCGCCACCTGGGCGACCGGGCGTACTTTCCGGTCCACGTCGAGGAAGCGGCGGGCGTATGGCACGCCGAGGACGGGCCGGAAGGCGAGCCGGGCAGCGGCCCGGCGCACGACGTGGCGGCGCAGGTGCTGGAGGCCTTCCTGGCGCAGCACTACCTGGCCGTGCCGGTGCCGCCCACGCTGATCGTGAGCGAGCCGGTGCGCCCGGAACTCGTGCAGGCGCTGTCGCAGCAGGCCGGCGTGCGCATCACGGCGGTGCACCAGCCGCGCGAGCAGCGCCGCGCCTGGCTGGAGATGGCGCAGCAGAACGCCGAGCTGCAGCTGGCGCGCCTGCTGACGGAAGAAGGCTCGCAACAGGCGCGCACGCGTGCGCTGGCGGAGGTGCTGGACCTCGATACCGAGAACCTGGACCAGATCACCATCGAGTGCTTCGACATCTCGCACACCGCGGGCGAGGCCACGCAGGCCTCGTGCGTGGTCTTTCACCACCACCGGATGCAGAACAGCGAGTACCGGCGCTTCAAGATCGAGGGCATCACGCCGGGCGACGACTACGCCGCCATGCGCCAGGTGCTCACGCGGCGCTACACGCCCGTGGCCGAGGCGCAGCGCGAGGCCGGCGGGGCCGAGCTGCCCAACCGCCGCGCGCGGCTGCCGGAGGTGGTGCTGATCGACGGTGGCAAGGGCCAGGTCGGGGTGGCGCGCGAGGTGTTTGCCGAACTGGGCCTGGACATCGCGCGCATCGTCGGCGTGGAAAAGGGCGAGGGGCGCAAGGTCGGGCTGGAGGAGCTGGTGTTCGCCGACGGGCGGCCCAAGCTGTTCCTCGGGCGCGATTCGGCGGCGCTGATGCTGGTCGCGCAGATCCGCGACGAGGCGCACCGCTTCGCCATCACGGGGATGCGTGCGGCGCGCGCCCGGGTGCGCGTGGGCGGGAGCCGGCTGGAGGAGATTCCCGGCGTGGGGCCGAAGCGGCGCGCGCGCCTGCTGCAGCGTTTCGGCGGCGTGCGCGGCGTGCAGGAGGCGAGCGTGCAGGACCTGATGACCGTCGAGGGCATCTCCCAGACGCTGGCCGAGGAGATCTACCGCGCGCTGCGCTGAGAGGGCGCCGGCCCAGCCGCAGGGGGCGGCACCCGCGTGCCACAATCGCCACCCATGTTCCTCACCATCCCCACCGTCATGACCTGGACGCGCATCGTCGCGATCCCGCTGATCGTGGGGGTCTTCTACGCGCCGCTGGCGCCGGAGACGCGCAACCTGGTCGCGACCGTGATGTTCGTGGCCTTTGCGGCGACCGACTGGCTGGACGGCTACCTCGCGCGCAAGCTGGACCAGACTTCGGCCTTCGGCGCCTTCCTCGACCCGGTGGCCGACAAGTTCCTGGTCTGCGCCTCGCTGCTGGTGCTGGTGCACCTGCAGCGCGCCGACGTGTTCGTGGCCCTGATCATCATTGGCCGCGAGATCGCCATCAGCGCCCTGCGCGAGTGGATGGCGCAGCTCGGCGCCGCCAAGAGCGTGGCGGTGCACATGCTGGGCAAGCTCAAGACCACGGTGCAGATGGTGGCCATCCCCTTCCTGCTGTATGACGGGCGGCTGTTCGGGCGCATCGACACCGGCGTGTGGGGCACCTGGCTGATCTGGCTGGCGGCGGTGCTGACCGTGTGGTCGATGGTCTATTACCTGCGCAAGGCGCTGCCGGAGATCCGCGCGCGCGTGCCGCGCTGAGGGCCCTTTGGGCAGCGGTGGGCTGTCAATCGGGGTTCGGCCTAGCGCCCCGGGGTTCCCGGGAAGCCCATCAATTGCGACTAGAATTTGCTGTTGCGCCAGCGCCGGAGGGCGCCGATGTGCGGGGCGCGAGCCCGGAGACGCCGCACATTGCCAACACCGTTCATGCAAGAGGCCCTGTTGTGAATAAGACCGAACTGATTGAGCACATCGCCACCCACGCCGACATTTCCAAGGCCGCCGCCACGCGCGCGCTGGAGTCGACGATCGACGCGGTGAAGCAGACGCTCAAGAAGGGCGGCACGGTGTCCCTGGTGGGGTTCGGAACGTTCAGCGTGGGCCAGCGCGGCGCGCGCACGGGCCGCAATCCGCGCACCGGCGATACGATTAAAATCAAGGCCGCCAAGGTGCCCAAGTTCCGTCCGGGCAAGGCGCTCAAGGACGCCGTGAACTGACTGCGGCGAACGAGAGGGGGTGCTTAGCTCAGCTGGTAGAGCGGCGCCCTTACAAGGCGTAGGTCGGCGGTTCGAACCCGTCAGCACCCACCACCCCTTTCAAGTAAAAAAGTTAATGAAATCAAGGTCTTGGAGGCGATCCAGGCCCTTTTGCGTGGCCTGCCGCAGCCTCAGCGCCGGTTGACCAGCCAGATCCCGAGCGCCACCAGCACCAGCGCGCCCACGAGCGTTGCCGTGACCGGCTCGCCCGGCCACAGGCTGCCGACCACCAGGGTGAAGACCGGGGTCAGGAACACGAAGGACGACATCCGGGTGGCCGGGTAGCGCCCGAGCAGCCAGACCCAGATCAGGTAGCTGACGAAGCCGCCGATCAGGCCCTGCACCCACAGGGACGTCCAGGCGAAGGCGCTGAAATCGAGGTGCCAGCGCTCGCCCATGAGCAGCGATCCCGGCGCCAGCAACAGGCAGGCGACGCCCATCTGGTAGAGAAGCTGCGTCTCCGCGCGGACCTGGCCGAGGGGCGTGGCGCGCAGCACCACCGTGGTCAGCGCCCAGAGTAGGCCTGCCAGCAGCCCGAGCAGGTCGCCGCGCCAGGCGCCGGGCATCGCGGCGGTGCCCGAGCGATCCGCCAGCGCCAGCGCCACGCCGACCAGCGCCCCGCCCAGGCCCAGCCACTGCACGCGGCGCAGCCGCTCGGATGGCACCAGCAGGGGCAGGACCACTGCCACCCAGAAGGGCGAGCAATAGAGGAACATCGTCACGCGCGCAGCGCTGGTGTATTGCAGCCCGAGGAACAGGCAGATGAACTCCCCGCCGAACAGGGCGCCGGCCAGCAGCCCGTAGCGCCAGCTGCCGCGCGGCGCCGTGCCGGGGGCGGCGAGGGGAATGCCGCGCCAGCGACACCACAGCAGCAGGGCACCGCTTCCCAGGGCGAAGCGCCAGAGCGCCTGGTACAGCGGAGCGACTTCCGCGAGCGTCGCCTTGGAGAGCGCCTGCTGGAACCCCCAGAACAGGCAACATGCCAGCAGCAAGGTGGTGGCCAGGGCGTCGAGGTGGGTCTTGCGCGCGCCTGCCAGCGGCTGGGGCGCGGTGGTCTCCCGGGAGGTGGTGGTCATGGTCGGTGCAACGATTATGGAGGCAGACAGGCCCGGGCCGCCCGGGCCCGCCCACGCAGCTGCCCGGCCGGGTGGAGAGCATGAAGTAAAATCCACGGGTTTTCTGCCAGGGTGGGCACGCACCGGGGGCGGGCTTGCTGATCCCGGGCTCCCGGGGGTCAAGCTGCCTCCACGCGGTGCAGGTCGACGTTCCGATCGCGCCGCGGCCCACCTTCCCGCACAGGCGAACGCAGGTTCGCCTTTTCTTTTGCCGCAGCGATCGTTGTTGAAAGCCTGACAGACATGTTCGAGTCCATCCGCAAGCACTCCAAGTTCGTGATGCTTCTGCTGTTCCTGCTGATCATCCCGTCCTTCGTGCTGGTGGGCATCGACCGGAACTACTTCTCCGGCGGCAGCCCGGTGGTGGCGCGCGTGGACGGCAAGGACATCACGCAGGACGAGTGGGACAACGCCCACCGCATGGAGAGCGACCGCATCCGTGCCCAGTCGCCCGGCATCGACGGGCGGCTGCTCGACTCGCCCCAGGCGCGTTACGCGACGCTCGAGCGGCTGGTGCGCGACCGGGTGCTGCAGGCGGCAGCGCAGAAGATGAACCTGATGGCGAGCGACGCGCGCCTGGCGCGCGAACTGCAGAGCATTCCGCAGATCGCTGCGCTGCGGCGCGCCGACGGCACCCTCGACACCGAGGCCTACCGCGCGCTGGTCGGTGCCCAGGGCTTCACCCCCGAAGGCTTCGAGGCGC
>NZ_ALEE01000340.1 GCF_000282995.1 Melaminivora alkalimesophila | reverse complement strand
CGAGCTGGTCGCGGCCGGCCCCAACAGGAGTCTTCATCATGCAATTCGTCGCTTACGAGCGCGCCAAGCAAGGTACGGGTGCGAGTCGGCCCTGGCCTTCGATGCCCTGCTGCAGCAGCGCGAGATCCAGGTGGCGCGCTTCAAGGCGACCGACTTCGCCTCCAAGGTGGAGGTGAACGACGCGGCGGTCAAGGCCTACTACGAAGGCCATCCGGAGCAATTCCGCCAGCCCGAGCAGGCCTCGGTGGAATACGTCGTGCTGGACCTGGACGCCGTCAAGTCGGGCATCACGCTGAGCGAGGACGATCTGCGCACCTACTACAAGGAAAACCTCTCGCGCCTTGCCGGCCAGGAGGAGCGCCGCGCCAGCCACATCCTGATCAATGCGCCCAAGGACGCTCCGGCCGCGGAACGCGCCCAGGCGCGCGAGCGGGCCGAGCAGCTGCTGGCCGAGCTGCGCGAGGCGCCGGATCGCTTCGCCGAGCTGGCACGCAAGAATTCGCAGGATCCCGGCTCGGCGGAGGCCGGAGGCGACTTGGGCTTCTTCGGCCGCGGAGCCATGGTCAAGCCTTTCGAGGATGCGACCTTCGGGCTCGCCAAGGGCGAGATCAGCGACGTGGTGGAGACCGACTTCGGCTACCACATCATCCGCCTCACCGACGTGAAGGCTCCCAAGGAGCCGAGCTTCGAGGAACTGCGCCCGACGCTGGAGGCGGATCTGCTGCAGCAGCAGGCGCAGCGCAAGTTTGCCGAGATGGCGGAGTCCTTCGCGAACGCCGTGTACGAACAGGCGGAGGGCCTGCAGCCGGTGGCGGAAAAGTTCAAGCTGAAGATCCACACCGCCGACGCCGTGGCGCGCCAGCCCGCCCCGGGCGCGGAGGGGCCGCTGGCCAGCGCGCGCTTCCTGGAGGCGCTGTTCGAGCCGGAATCGCTGCAATCCAAGCGCAACACCGAGGCGGTCGAGATCGCTCCGAGCACCCTGGTGGCTGGCCGCATCACGGCCTACCAACCCGCCATGACGCTGCCGCTGGAGCAGGCCCAGGACCGGGCGCGCACGCTGTTCCTGGCGGCCCGCTCGGCGGAGCTTGCCCGCCAGGAGGGAGAGGCGCGGCTGGCCGCCTGGAAGGCGGACCCGAAGTCGGCCACGGGGCTGTCGGCGCCGCAGGTGATCTCGCGCGAAGAGGCGCGAGGCCAGCCGCGCGCCATCGTCGATGCCGCGCTGCATGCGCCGGTGGACGCGCTGCCGTCCTGGGTGGGGGTCGACCTCGGACCAGAGGGCTATGCCGTGGTGAAGCTCAACCGCATCGTCGCACGCGAGGGGCTGGACGAGGCACGGCGCGCGGCGGAGCGCCAGCAGTACGCGCAGGCCTGGGGGAACGCCGAGGCCCTGGCGTATTACGAGCTGCTCAAGCAGCGTTTCAAGGTGCAGATCAAGGCCCCTCGGCCGGCGGCCGGGGCGGCGCTGCAGGAGGATTGACCGCGCGCACGCGGCGGGGCTGACGGAATTGCAGTCCCAAGCCGGAAAGTGCATTTTCCCGCGCTATAATGCGGGGCTACGGTGGCTGTAGCTCAGTTGGTAGAGTCCAGGATTGTGATTCCTGTTGTCGTGGGTTCGAGTCCCATCAGCCACCCCAGATAACAAGAAAACCCCGCTGTCCGAAGATGGCGGGGTTTTTGTTTGTGCGGTGCCAGGCAGGGGCATTGCAGCGCGTCTTCGCGCTGTGCCCGGCCCCGTTCCATTCAGCGCACGCCGGGCAGCCAGTTCGCCCCGGTGCGGCGCACCAGCTCCTCATAGCTGATCGGCCGCTCCACCTTCGCGGACGGCGCATTTTGCTGCCAGTGCGCCCAGCTGCGCCCCGTGGACGGATCATGGACCAGCTTGAACAGGTGCGACGGCACGGCGACCCGGTTGCTGCCGATCCGCTTCGCCCCTGGCTCGAACACCGGGCCCGTGATGACGAAGACATCGCCCCGCGCTCGCATCACGTAGGCGCGCGTGTCCGCCTCGACCTTGGCCCAGGGGCCGCTGTTGTGGCGGGAGTCCTGGGGGACGACGTTCGCCAGGCTGAAGGATTGCGCCATGGCCGTGGCGTTGGGCATGTCCGCAGCCGGGGCCATGTGGCCACGCGAATAGCCCGAGCCCCGGTAGTCCTGCAGTTCGGCGCGCTCGCTGCGGGGCAGCCGGGCGTCGGCAAAAAAACGGTCGGTGCGCTGGATGTGGCGCCCCTGCTGCAGCATCCGCCGGTTCAGGCGCTGCGCGACCAGCACCGGCGTGCGGGTCTGGCCAGAGTGCAGGATGGCGAAGCTGTCATAGCACAGCTCGCGCAGTTGGGGTGCGGCGGGGACCGCCGGGGGGCGGCCCCGGGCGAAGAACTGAGGGCACTCCGAGAAGGCGGTGGCATGCAGCGCTCCGGCGGGCGGGGCAGCCGGCCCGGGAGAGGGCACGGGGATGCCGCAGCTGGCGAGCTGGAAGGCAATGACGCAGGCCGTGAAAAACGAAACCGCCAGGCGGGGCGGTCGGGGCGCCGCCGGCCGGGTGCGGCGGCGGGTCGGTTTGCGAAGCGGCGGTGTTCGTCTGGGGCGCATGGTGGTGGCAGGGGCCGGCTTCCGGCCCCGGACGCGGCGCGCAGGCGGGTGCGGCCAAGGCAGCCCGGCCGCGCCGCCGGATACGGCATCGCCCGCCGGTCACTGGTCCGGCAGGGGAAAGGCGGTGGGCGGGCCGATCTACTGCTTGTCCCGGGGAAGGTAGTTCTTGCGGCCGGAGGGCCCTATCGTATAGCGTCCGCCGCGGGGGCCGGTGTAGACCACCTTGTCGCTGCCCGGGCGCTGGCGTGGGGCCGCATTGCCGGCCTCGGCCTTGCGGGCCGGATCGCCCGGCACGCCGACCGGCTC
>NZ_ALEE01000339.1 GCF_000282995.1 Melaminivora alkalimesophila | reverse complement strand
CCGGCGGAAGCGGGACCGGCTGCCTGCCGGGCGGGTGGGGTGGGGATGTCCAGCCGCTGTGCATGGCCGGCCGGACAGGCCTCGTCCTGGTAGCTGATGCGCCCGTCCGGCGTTGTGCATTTGTTGATGGCCCAGCCCGGCGAGAGCAGCAGCAGGGAACCAAGAACCGTGGCGCATCGGATCATGCCTGTGTCCTCCGTGGGTGGGGTCGTTCGTTCGTGTGTGGCCTGGGGCCTGCGTGCTTCCTCGGTCGGGTCCTGCAGTCAGGGGGAAGGCTTGCCGGGCCGCGCCTGCGAGGGGGCCGGCGCCAGGCGGGCGCCCCGCTGGTGCCTCAGGAGAAATGGCTCGACCTGCTCGGCGGGCAGGGGCCGACTGATGTGGAAGCCCTGCAGCTCGGTGCATCCCTCCCCGCGCAGCAGCTCCAGCTGCTGTGGGGTCTCGACACCCTCGGCGGTGGTGCGCATCCCCAGGGCCTGGGCCATGCGGACGATGGCGCTGACCAGCGCGTGGTCGTTGCGGTCCTGGCCGAGGTCGCGCACGAACGAGCGGTCGATCTTCAGCCGGCAGATGCGAAAGCGCTTGAGCTGGCTGAGCGAGGAGTAGCCGGTGCCGAAGTCGTCGATCGCCAGCCCCACCCCGTGCGCGTGCAGCTGGTCCATGATCCGGGCAGCGGCCTCGGGGTCGCCGATGGCGACGTTCTCCGTCAGCTCCAGCTCCAGGCAGTCGCCCGCCAGCCCATGGCGCTCCAGCAGCTGAGCGACCAGCTCGGGCAGCTGCGGATGGCGAAACTGGGCGGCCGAGAGGTTGACCGACATCGTGAAGCCCGACAGCCCCCGCTGGCGCCAGCGCTGCAGCTGCGCCAGCGCCGTGTCCAGCACCCACTCCCCGATGGCGACGATCTGGCCGCTGTCCTCGGCAACCGGGATGAAGTCTGCCGGGCTGATGTCGCCCAGCTCCGGATGGCGCCAGCGCAGCAGGGCCTCGACGCCGGAGATGGCGCCGGTGGCGGCGGAAACCTGGGGCTGGTAGTGCAGGGCGAACTGTCCGCGCTCGAGCGCGCGGCTCAGCGCGTTGGTCAGTTGCAGCGCCTGGGCGGACTGCTCCTGCATGCGCGGCGTGAAGAAGCGGAAATTGTTGCGCCCCTCGGCCTTGGCGCGGTACATCGCCGTGTCCGCGGCCTGGATCAGGGATTCGAAATCCTCGCCATGCTCGGGAAAGAGGGCGATGCCCATGGAGGGAGAGACCGACAGCTCGTGGTGGCCCAGCTGCACGGGAGCGCGCGCGGCCTCCTGCATCTTGGAGGCGACGCGCGCCGCACCCTGGGCGTTGGCGCCCGGCAGGATCAGCACGAACTCGTCGCCGCTCAGGCGCGCCACGGTGTCGCGGTCGCGCACGGTGCGGCGCAGGCGCTGGGCGATCTCCATCAGCAGGGCGTCGCCGACGCGGTGGCCCAGCGAATCGTTGACATGCTTGAAGTTGTCCAGGTCCAGGAACATCACGGCCAGCGGGCTGCCACTCTCGCGCGCCGTGCGCACGGCCTGCTGGCCGCGCTCGGCCAGCAGCACGCGGTTGGGCAGGCCGGTGAGGGCGTCGTAGTGCGCCATCCAGTGGATGCGCTCCTGGTCGTACTTGCGCTGTTCGATCTCGCGGTGCAGGTCGGCCACGGTCTCGCTCAGCTCGCGTGTGCGGTCGCGCACCTGCTGCTCGAGCGCGCCATGCATCTGCGCCAGCTGGGCCTGCACGCGCAGCCGCTCGCTCACGTCCAGCACGATCCACAGGGTGCCCTGCGAGAGGTCGGCGGGATCGAGCGGCCGGCTGCGCACCTCCACGACCACGGCGCGGCCGTCCTTGGCGCGCAGGGTCATCTGCCCTTCGAACTCCCGGCCCAGTGCCAGGGGCGCATAGCAATGCTCGCCGGCGGCCTGCCAGTCGCTCTCGCTGAGGTACCACTGGCGCGAGGAGCGGCCGACCAGCTCGCCCGGGCCATAGCCCAGAATTCGCTCGAAGTGGTGGTTGCAGCGCACGAGGACCCGGTCGCGCAGCACGACGATGCCGACCATGGCGTTGTCGAACAGCACCTGGTTCTCACGCAGCGCGGCGTGCAGCTCGGCCTGGGAGCGCTTTTGTTCGTCGATGTCGTCGACGATCCAGATCGAGCCCTCGGAGCTGTCCTCGGGGTTGATGAGGCGCCCGGTCAGGTGGGTCCAGAACAGGCAGCCGTTGCTGCGCCGCATCTGCCACTCGGTGCGGTAGGTTTCGCCGCGCGCGAGCACGGGGTAGGCGGCCCGGCCGAGCGCTCGAAAGGCCTCGCGGCTCGGGTGCAGGGTCTCGCTCGAGTGCCCGACCGCCGCCTGCGGACTGTGGAGCTGGAAGATCTCCGCATAGCGCGGGTTGCAGCGCACCACGCGCCGGTGGCGGATGAACACGATGCCCACCCCGGCACTGTCGAGCAGGGTCTGCTGTTCGCGCAGGATGCGCTGCAGGGCCAGCGTGGAGGACTGCCTTGGCTCCAGCGCCAGGGCGTCAGGCAAAAAAGACATGGACTGGGGGAGGCTCCGCAAAAGAAGAGGCGGAAAGTGCAATTTGTACCAAAGTGTTGCTTTATCCGCAAGCAACGTTACATGGTCGCTGGTAGCTGCAAGGGCTAAGGGCGCGGCCGGCGGCGGCAGGTCCTGTCATGAAAATGTCACGAGGCCTTTCAATACTGGCGCTCGTGCCTCCCACCCTGCTCGCGTCATGATGTCCCTGCTGCTGCCTTCGCCCTCCGACAAAAACGCCGTGCAGGGCAATGGACTGCCGCCTGGCGGTGCCAGTGGCGCCAGTGGCGCCAGCCTGGTCCTTTTGGACCGTGACCACAGTATCCTGGCCTTCAACGAGCGTGTGCTGGACTGGGCCGTGCGCGAGGATGTGCCCCTGCTCGAGCGCCTGCGCTACCTGTGCATCGTCTCGTCCAATCTGGACGAGTTCTTCGAGGTGCGGGCGGCCGCGCACCTGGGTGCGACCCCTGACGGCAGTTCCAAAAGCGCCTACGGCGTCAACTCCTTCGAGGCCCTGGCACTCAAGGCCCAGGCGCTGGTAGCGCGCCAGTACGCGCTGTACAACGACTCGCTGATGCCCGCCTTCGCGGCGCTCGGCATCCGCATCGTGCCCCACGGCGAGCGCACGGCGGCGCAGCGGCGCTGGGTGCGCGAGCACTTCGCGCGCGAGGTGCGGCCCCTGCTGATCCCCGTGGGGCTGGATCCGGCCCACCCCTTCCCGCAGGTGGCCAACAAATCGCTGAACTTCATCGTGCGCCTGCGCGGCGGCGACGCTTTCGGGCGCGAGAACGAGATTGCCATCGTCAAGGTGCCCCGGGCCCTGCAGCGCATCATGCGGCTGCCAGCCAAGGTGGCGCCCTCGGGCACGAAGTTCGTCAGCCTGTCGAGCATCATCCGCACCCACCTGGCCGACCTGTTTCCCGGGCGGCAGGTGGTGGAGTTCTCGCAATTCCGCGTCACGCGCCACTCCGACCTGGCGGTGGACGAAGAGGACGTGCGCAACCTGCGCACCGCGCTGCGCCAGGGCCTGCAGCACCGCCACTACGGCCAGGCCGTGCGGCTGGAGGTCTCGGCCGGCTGCTCGGCCTTTCTGGCGGACTTCCTACAGACGCAGTTCGCGCTGCCGGCGGCCGCCCTGTACCGGGTGCATGGCCCCGTCAACCTGGTGCGGCTGGGGCAGCTGGTGGACCTGGTCAACGACCCGGCGCTGCTGTTTCCCGCCTGGCGGCCGGCCTGGCCGGCGCAGCTGCCGCGGCCCGGCGGCATCCTGGCGCGGCTGCGCCGGCGCGACCTGCTCATCCACCAGCCGTTCGAGAGCTTCGACGGCGTGCTGGGCTTTCTGCGCGAGGCCGTGGGCGACCCGCAGGTGCTGGCCATCAAGCAGACCATCTACCGCACCGGCGCCGACTCCGAACAGATGGAGCTGCTGCGCGAGGCCGTGCGCCGCGGCAAGGAAGTGATGGCCGTGGTGGAACTGAAGGCCCGCTTCGACGAGGAAGCCAACATCAACTGGGCCGATGCGCTGGAGTCCATCGGCGCGCAGGTGGTGTATGGCGTGATGGGCCTGAAGACGCACGCCAAGATGCTGCTGGTGACCCGGCGCGAGGGCGGCGGCCTGCGCCGCTACGGCCACCTGTCCACCGGCAACTACAACCCGCGCACCGCGCGGCTGTACACCGACCTGAGCTACCTCACCGCCGACCCGCACGTCACGGCCGACATGGACGCGGTCTTCGACCACCTCGCCAACCAGAACCGCGTGCCCCGGCTCAAGCGACTGCTGCTGGCCCCGTTCGATCTGCAGCGGCGCATGATCGAAAAGATCGACGCCGCCGGCCTGGCCGCCGAGCGCGGCGAGGACGGGCGCATCGTGGCCAAGATGAACGCACTGACCGACGAGGCGCTGATCGCCGCGCTGGTGCGCGCCGCCCGGCGCGGCGCCAGCGTGGACCTGGTCGTGCGCGGCGCCTGCATGCTGCCGGCCGGGGTGCCAGGCATGACGGACAACATCCGCGTGCGCTCGGTCATCGGCCGCTTCCTGGAGCACACGCGGGTGTTCTACTTTCGCAGCGGCGGGCAGGAGGACGTCTACCTGTCCAGCGCCGACTGGATGAACCGCAACATGCTGCGCCGGGTGGAGATCGCCTGGCCCGTGACCGACGCCAAGCTGCGCCAGCGCATCATTGACGAGTGCCTGGTGGCCTACCTGCACGACGACCGCGACGCCTGGACGCTCGCCAGCGACGGCAGCTATGCGCGCGCGCCCCGCGCCCTGGACGGCCACGGCGCGCAGGGCGCCCTGATGGAGCGCTACGCGCCGCGCACCCCGGCGCTCAAGGGCGCGGCGAATCCGTGATGGATCTCATCCTCTGGCGCCATGCCGAAGCGGTCGAAGCGCGCGACGGCGAGGACGACCTGCAGCGCGCCCTGACGCCGCGCGGCGAAAAGCAGGCCGCGCGCATGGCCGCCTGGCTGGACCGCCAGCTGCCCGAGGGCCTGCGCGTGCTGGCCAGCCCCGCCCGGCGCACCGAGCAGACGGCCCGCGCTCTGGGCCGCAAGCTCAAGCTGCGCGCCGAACTGCTGCCCGGCGGCACTCCCGATGAACTGCTGGAACTGGTGCAGTGGCCGGGTGCCCGCGGCGCCGTGCTGGTGGTGGGCCACCAGCCCCTGCTGGGCCAGACCGCGGCGCGGCTGCTGGGCATGCGCGAGGCGGATTGCACCATCCGCAAGGGCGCCGTGTGGTGGCTGCGCCAGCGCCAGCGCCAGGACGTGGCGCAGACCGTGCTGATGGCGGTGCAGTCGCCCGATTTCCTCTAACCTACTATCATTTTGATAGCTGCCAGCGCTTGACTGGCGGGAGCTAGAGGCACTTTTCATTCATATTCACGCCAACTCGGCGCAATAGCTCCAGGGCGTCTTCTGCCAGGCCTGCGCCTCCTCGCGCAGCAGGTGGGCCGACTGCGGATAGGCCTGGGCCCAGCCCGGGCGCGTGCGCACGGTGCAGCAGCGGCCGTACAGGCGCAGCTCAAGCCCTTCGGCGTCGGGCTCGCGGCGGGCGTGGCACACGGCCACGGCGGTACGCAGGCACATCAGTTGTAGGGCCAGCACCGGGTCGGCCAGGGCGGCCTCCAGCTTGCGCAGCTTGCCGCGGTGGCCCAGCACCAGCTGGCTCAGGGCGTGCAGCTCGGCCTGGGCGAAGCCCGCCGCGTCGGCGTGATCCAGGATGTAGGCGCCGTGGCGGTGGTAGCCGTCGTGCGAGATGCGGCAGCCG
>NZ_ALEE01000338.1 GCF_000282995.1 Melaminivora alkalimesophila | reverse complement strand
TCGCTGCCGGGGGGCGCGGCTTGCGCGAACAGCCGGCCGGCCAGGGCCGCCACGCGGGCGGCGTGCGGCTCGTCCACGCCGAAGCGCTGCACCAGGCCCTGCACGCTGGCCGAGCGCAGGTCGGCGCCGGGCTGCTCGCGCTCCAGCAGGTCGTACAGCGCCCCCTGGCGCAGCGCGCCCTGGGCCACGGTGATCTGCTCCAGGCCCAGCAGGTCGAACAGGGCGCGCACGATGCTCACGCCCCCGCCGATGACCGGGCGGCGGTCCTCCTTCAGGCCGTCCAGCCGCACCCGGTCGGCGTGGCGGGCGCGCAGCAGCTGCTCGTGCAGCCAGTCCAGGCCGGCGCGGGTGATGCGGCCCTCGCCGTGGCCGGCAGCGGCCAGCACCGTGCCCACCGCGCCCATGGTGCCGGACGAGCCATAGGCCACGTCCCACAAGCCGCCGTGGTAGGCCTGGGCCGCCTCGTCCAGCACGGCGCGGGCGGCCGTCTCGGCGGCCTGGAAGGCCTCACGCGTGAAGGCGCCGTCCGCAAAGTAGCGCGCCGACCAGGCCACGCTGCCCACGCGGTACGAGGCCACGACGCTGGCCGTGAACTGCTGCCCCAGGATCAGCTCGGTCGAGCGCCCGCCGATGTCCACCACCAGCCGCCGCTCGTCCGACTGCGGCAGCAGGCGCGAGACTCCCTGGTAGATCAGCCGCGCCTCCTCGGGGCCCGAGACCACTTCGATGGGAAAGCCCAGGATCTCGCCGCCGCGGCGGATGAACTCCTCGCGGTTGCGCGCCTCGCGCAGGGTCTGCGTGGCCACGGCGCGCACCCGGGCGGGTGCAAAGCCCGCCAGCCGCTCGGCAAAGCGCGCCAGGCAGTCCCAGCCGCGCTGCATGGCGTCGGCAGACAGGTTGCGCTCCTCGTCCAGGTCGCCGCCCTGGCGGACTGTTTCCTTGCGGTATTCGACCCGGTGGATGAGCCCGTGGTCGAGGCGGCCGATTTCGAGGCGAAAGCTGTTGGACCCCAGGTCCACGGCCGCAAGCAGTGTTCCGTCTTGCATGGATGTGCGCGTGCTGCGCGGTTCTTTTGGCGGGGCCGCATGGTACCTGCTGCCGCGCGGGTGGGCGGGCAGGCGTCAGCCGACGATGCGGCCGTCCCCCGCCAGCATGCTCTGCGTCACCAGTCCGCCGGCCGGCCGCCGCCCCTGGTAGGCCACCACGTAGCCACCCAGGTGCACCTCGCGGCGCTGCCTGAAGGCGGCCAGCGCGCTGGCGCGGGTCAGGGGGCCGGCCACCGAGGCCAGCACCTCGGCCGTGTAGCGCGCGGCGATGAAGCCCGCCAAGCCCTGGGGCGAGGGCGGCTCGTCGTACAGCCGGCCCATCACCTCGCGGTAGGCGCGCACGATGGGCAGGCCGGCGGTGACCAGCGGCACCGGCTGGGTGGCGATCACCGGCACGTTGTGCCGCGCGCCGCCCAGCTGGGCCAGCACCTGCAGGTTCACGTCGGCCAGGGCCACCACGTAGCACTGGCGCCCGCGCGGCAGCTCCAGCCGGGCCACGTAGTCGTGCAGCTCGGGCGTGCCGCCCACGAACAGCACGATGGCCGGGGGCGCGGTGCGGCTTTGCGTGCTCGTGAGCACCTGGGTGCGCAGCCCCATGGCCGTGCCGGCCTGCAGCACGCCGGCCTGCAGC
>NZ_ALEE01000337.1 GCF_000282995.1 Melaminivora alkalimesophila | reverse complement strand
TGCAGCTGCTGCTGCAGGCCCGGGTGGGCGAAGACCACGCCCGCCTGCTGCACGCCCATCGCCGCCAGCGAACGCACGGCGTGGCCGATTTGCGCCTGGTAGCCGGGGAAGATGCTGAACACGGTGTCGCCCTCGTCCTGCCACTGGCGGTGCAGCCAGGGCGCGGCCAGCGCCAGGGTGCCGCCGCCGGCTTGCAGCTGCGCCACGGCTGCGGCGGCACTGTCCCCGGCGCAGCCCGAAAGCGCGACGCAGGCCGGATTCTGGTGCGCCGCCTGCCAGGCGGCCTGCATGGCGGCGGGCGAGCCGTCGGTCTCCAGCACCAGGTGCTGCACCGGCTGGCCACGCAGGCCGCCGCGGGCGTTCAGGTCCGCCCAGGCGGCCCGCGAGCCGATCAGGAAGTCGCGGCCCACATCCTGGTGGCGGGCCGACAGGTCGACGATCTGCGCCACGGCGATGGAGCGCCCCTCCTGCGCCAGCGCGCGGGGCAGGGCGCCGGCCGCGGCGCAGGCGCCGGCGGCACGCAGTAGCGTGCGGCGGCCCGGGGCAGTGGGTGTGGACTGGAACGTGTGATGGCGGAACATGGTTTTTCTCCCGTGCGGTGCGCGCCGGCATCGGCGGCGGCGGGAGACTACGCAGCGCCTGCGACAGCCGTGTGACAGGGCCGCGGCGCCCGTTCCGGGAGGGAAAAAACGCATTTGTGACGGTCGCGCTCCATGTCACGCACCTGTCACAAACGGCTTCTACATTGCCGGCATAGCGTTTTTTTCAACCAAGAGGTCTCTTCCATGAAACTCTCCGCGATTCGGGTTCTGGTGTCTGGTGTAGTGGCGATGGGCGCTGTCGCAAGCGCCTGGGCCCAGCAGGAAGCTACGGGCGCCGGCGCCAGCTTCCCCGCGCCGCTGTATTCCAAGTGGGCCGCCGACTACAACAAGGCCACCGGGGTGAAGATCAACTACCAGTCGGTGGGCTCGGGAGCCGGCCTGCGCCAGATCGAGGCCAAGACGGTGGACTTCGGCGCCTCCGACGCGCCCTTGAAGGACGAGGAACTGGCAGCCAAGGGTCTGGTGCAGTTTCCCACCGTGATCGGCGGCATCGTGCCGGTGGTCAACATCCAGGGCCTGCAGCCCGGCCAGCTCAAGCTGAACGGCCAGGTCATCGGCGACATCTACCTGGGCAAGATCACCAAGTGGAACGACGAGGCCATCCGCGCGCTGAACCCCGGCGTGAACCTGCCTGACGCCACCATCGCCCCGGTGCGCCGCGCCGACGGCTCGGGCACGACCTTCGGGTTCACCAACTACCTGTCCAAGGTGAACGCGGAGTGGAAGACCAAGGTGGGCGAAGGCACGGCCGTGAACTGGCCGGTGGGCGCCGGCGGCAAGGGCAACGAGGGCGTGGCCGCCTTCGTGGGCCGCCTGCCCAACTCCATCGGCTACGTGGAGTACGCCTACGTCAAGCAAAACAAGCTGACCTACGCGCAGATGCAAAACAGCGCGGGCAACTTCGTCTCGCCCGACGAGGCCTCCTTCAAGGCCGCCGCCGCGGGGGCCGACTGGGCCAAGAGCTTCTACCAGATCCTGACCGACCAGCCCGGCAAGGACGCCTGGCCCATCACCTCCGCGACTTTCATCCTGATGCACAAGAAGCAGGACAAGCCCGCGCAGGCCGCCACGGCGCTGAAGTTCTTCGAGTGGGCCTACAAGAACGGCGACGGCACCGCCTCCGAACTCGACTATGTGGCCATGCCCGAAAGCGTGAAGGGCGTGATCATGAAGTCCTGGGGCGACATCAAGGACGCCTCGGGCCAGCCCATCGCCCTGAAGTAAGCTGACGCGCCGG
>NZ_ALEE01000336.1 GCF_000282995.1 Melaminivora alkalimesophila | reverse complement strand
GCCGCCGCTCGAGGCGGCGCGCGGCGTTTCCCGAAGTTCTCCTCCCACACGCGGCCCCCGGGTCGCGGGGGTGTTCGCCGACCGTGTCTTCGGCTGGCTGGCGCGGGGTGCCGCGCTGGTCACCCTGGCGCTGCTGCTGGGCATCATGGCCTCGCTGGTGCATGGCGCCTGGCCTTCCATCCGCGAGTATGGGCTGGGCTTCCTGACCAGCGGCGTCTGGGACCCGGTGCAGGACGAGTACGGCGGCCTGGTGATGATCTACGGCACGCTGGCCACCTCGTTCATCGCCCTGCTGATCGCCGTGCCGGTGAGCTTCGGCATCGCGCTGTTCCTGACCGAGCTGTCGCCCGCCTGGCTCAAGCGCCCGCTGGGCACGGCCATCGAACTGCTGGCGGCGGTCCCCTCCATCGTCTACGGCATGTGGGGGCTGATGGTGTTCGGCCCCATCCTGGCCACGTGGGTGCAGCAGCCGCTGCA
>NZ_ALEE01000335.1 GCF_000282995.1 Melaminivora alkalimesophila | reverse complement strand
CACCAGCCGCTGCAGTCGCTGCTGGCGGGCGTGCCCTACCTGGGCGCGTTCGTGTCCGGGCCGCCGGTGGGCATCGGCATTCTCTCGGCCGGGATCATCCTGGCGATCATGATCATTCCGTTCATCGCCTCGGTCATGCGCGACGTGTTCGAGGTCACGCCCGCGCTGCTGAAAGAGTCCGCCTACGGCCTGGGCGCCACGACCTGGGAAGTCGTCTGGAAGGTCGTGCTGCCCTACACCAAGGCGGGCGTGCTGGGCGGCATCATGCTGGGCCTGGGGCGCGCCCTGGGCGAGACCATGGCCGTCACCTTCGTGATCGGCAACATGAACCAGCTCAACTCGCTGTCGGTGTTCGACGCGGCCAACAGCATCACCTCGGCCCTGGCCAACGAGTTCGCCGAGGCGGGCGAGGGGCTGCACCAGGCGTCGCTGATCTACCTGGGCCTGGTGCTGTTCTTCATCACCTTCATCGTCCTGTCGCTGTCCAAGCTGCTGCTGGCGCGCCTGAAGAAGGGCGAAGGGGCACGCACATGAGCACCTCCCGCAAGCTGATCGCTGCCGCCGAACTGGCGCAGGTGCGCGCGCAGCGCTACGCCGCGCGCAAGCAGCTCAACCGCATTGCCCTCACGCTGTCGCTGCTGGCGATGGCGTTCGGCGTGTTCTGGCTGGTCTGGATCCTGTGGGAGACCCTGCGCCTGGGCCTGGGCGGCCTGAGCGTGGCGCTGTTCACGCAGATGACGCCGCCGCCCAACGAGGCGGGCGGCATCGCCAACGCCATCTTCGGCTCCTTCGTCATGGTGCTGCTGGCCACCTTCGTGGGCACGCCCATCGGCATCATGGCCGGCGTCTACCTGGCCGAGTACGACACGCGCAGCTGGCTGGCCAGCACCACGCGCTTCGTCAACGACATCCTGCTGTCGGCGCCCAGCATCGTGATCGGCCTGTTCGTCTATGCCGTGGTGGTGGCGCGCTTCAAGAGCTTCTCGGCCTGGGCCGGCATCATGGCGCTGGCGCTGATCGTCATTCCCGTGGTCATCCGCACCACCGAGAACATGCTGGCCCTGGTGCCCGCCAGCCTGCGCGAGGCGGCCTATGCCCTGGGCACGCCCAAGTGGAAGGTCATCACCATGGTCACGCTGCGCGCGGCGCGCGCCGGGGTCGTCACCGGCGTGCTGCTGGCCGTGGCGCGCATCGCGGGCGAGACAGCGCCGCTGCTGTTCACCGCGCTGAACAACCAGTTCTGGAACGGCGACCTGTCCAAGCCCATGGCCAGCCTGCCGGTGACCATCTTCAAGTTCGCCATGAGCCCCTACGAGAACTGGCAGCAGCTGGCCTGGGCCGGCGTCTTCCTGATCACGCTGGCTGTGCTGGCGCTCAACATCCTGGCGCGCGTGCTGGCGCGCCAGAAGTGACGAACCCCCGTTTTCGCAAGCGAGAGACCTCCATGCAATTCCCACGGACCGCCGAGCCTGCACGCGCCAAGCTCACCGTGCGCGACCTGAACTTCTACTACGGACGCTTCCACGCGCTGAAGAACATCAACTTGGAGATCCCCGAGCACAAGGTCACGGCCTTCATCGGGCCTTCGGGCTGCGGCAAGTCCACGCTCTTGCGCACCTTCAACCGCATGTTCGAGTTGTACCCGGAGCAGCGCGCCGAGGGCCAGATCCTGCTGGACGGACAGGACCTGCTCACGTCCAAGGACGACGTGGCGCTGATCCGCGCCAAGGTGGGCATGGTGTTCCAGAAGCCCACGCCGTTTCCGATGTCCATCTACGACAACATCGCCTTCGGCGTGAAGCTCTTCGAGAACCTGTCCGCCGCGGACATGGACGAGCGCGTGGAGTGGGCGCTGCGCAAGGCCGCGCTGTGGGGCGAGGTCAAGGACAAGCTCACGCAAAGCGGCGCCAGCCTCTCGGGCGGGCAGCAGCAGCGCCTGTGCATCGCCCGCGGCATCGCCATCAAGCCCGAGGTGCTGCTGCTGGACGAGCCCTGCTCGGCGCTGGACCCGATCTCCACGGCCAAGATCGAGGAGCTGATCGCCGAGCTGAAGAACGACTACACGGTGGTCATCGTTACGCACAACATGCAGCAGGCCGCGCGCTGCAGCGACTACACGGCCTACATGTACCTGGGCGACCTGGTGGAATTCGGCGAAACCGAGGCCATGTTCTTCAAGCCCCAGCGCAAGGAAACCGAGGACTACATCACCGGGAGGTTCGGATGAGCGAGGCCAAGCACCTGTCGAGCCAGTTCGACAGCGAACTCAACGGCATCTCTGCCCGCGTCATGGAGCTGGGCGGGCTGGTGGAGGCGCAGATCCGCCACGCCATCGAGGCGCTGGCGCAATTCAGCGTGGAGGCGGCGGAGCAGGTCGAGGCCGTCGAGCGGCGCGTGAATGCGCTGGAGGTGGAGATCGACCGCGAGCTGTCCACCATCATTGCCCGGCGCCAGCCCACGGCGCGCGACCTGCGCCTGCTGATCGCCTTCTCCAAAGCGACGGCCAACCTCGAGCGCATGGGCGACGAGGCGACGCGCATGGCGCGCATGTGCCGCTCGATCATCGACAGCGGCGCGGCGCGTGCGCTGCCCACGGGAGACCTGCGCATGGCGGCCGACCTGGCCTCGGGCCTGCTGCGCAAGGCGCTGGACGCCTTCGCCCGGCTGGACACCCGCGCCGCGCTGGCCATCCTGAAGGAGGACGACCTGATCGACGAGGAGTTCGACGGCTTCGTGCGCAAGCTGGTCACCTACATGATGGAGGACCCGCGCAAGATCTCGCCCAGCCTGGATCTGCTGTTCCTGGCCAAGGCCATCGAGCGCATCGGCGACCATTCCAAGAACGTGGCCGAGCTCATCATCTACCTGGTGGAGGGCCGCGACGTGCGCCACCAGACGCTGCAGCAGATCGAGTCCGAACTCGGTTGAGATGGCACCAGAATCCTTCCCGGACCGCGCACCCCCATGAAGAAACTGCCCCGCGTGCTGATCGTCGAGGACGAGCCGCCGATCGCCGAGCTGATCGCCCTGAACCTGCGCCACAACGGTTTCGCGCCCGTGTGGGCCGAGGATGGCGAGGCCGCCCAGCGCGAGCTGGACGCCGTGCTGCCCGACGTGATCCTGCTCGACTGGATGCTGCCGGGCGCGAGCGGACTGCAGCTGGCGCGGCGCTGGCGCGCCGATGCGCGCACGCGGGGGGTGCCGATCCTGATGCTGACGGCGCGCGGCGACGAGCCCGACAAGGTGGCGGGGCTGGACGCGGGTGCCGACGACTACGTCACCAAGCCCTTTTCCGGCCAGGAACTGCTCGCGCGCATTCGGGCGGTGCTGCGCCGGCGCGCGCCTGAGCAAGTGGCCGACCAGCTCGTGGTGGGCGGGCTGGCGCTCGACGGCGCGGCGCACCGTGCGCGCTGGCAGGGCACGGAATTGCGGCTCGGACCCACCGAGTTCCGGCTGCTGCGTTACCTGATGGCGCACCCCGAGCGCGTGCACAGCCGCGCGCAGCTGCTCGACAGGGTCTGGGGCGACCATGTGTTCATCGAGGAGCGCACGGTGGACGTGCACATCAAGCGCCTGCGCGAGGCGCTGGGCGGGGCGGCGGCGCTGGTGGAGACGGTGCGCGGCGCCGGCTACCGGCTCAACCCCCGGGCGCTGGACGGCGGGCGGGAGGGAGCGTGAGCCTGCGGCTGCTCGGGCTGGGCGCCA
>NZ_ALEE01000334.1 GCF_000282995.1 Melaminivora alkalimesophila | reverse complement strand
GCCTGCAGGGCAGCTTCAGCTCCGCCACACAGCAGCTGCAGGGCGAGGCGCGGGTGCAGGGCGTCGATCCCGCGCGCCTGCACAGCCGCTTGGCGCCGGCACCTCTCAGCGGCACGGCCAGCGCCGACGGCAGTGCGGACGGCGCGGTGCGCTTTCGGGTCGACCTGCGCGCCGCTGCCGCCCGCGCACGCGGCACCTCCGCGGGCGCCGGGACCCCTGCGCCGATCGCGCTGCAGCAGCTGAGCGCCCAGGGCCGCTGGCAGGACCGGCAGCTCGAGCTGCGCGAACTGGTGCTGGCAGCGCAGGGCGCCCGAGTGCAGGCCCGGACGCTGCAACTCGACGTGGCGCGGCAAGCCGCGCGCGGACGCGTCCAGGCCGAACTGCCGGGCGCCACGGCCCGCCTGGATGGAGACATCGCAGCGCGCAGCGGAGCCGGCGTGCTGGAACTGAACGTGGCGGACGCCCAGCGCGCCCAGGCATGGGTGGAAGGCCTGGCGGTCCCGCAGGGCGGCTGGAGCCTGCAGGGCCGCACCCGGCTCGAGCTGCGCTGGCGCGGCGGCTGGCAAGCGGCCCAGCAGCAGCTGCAGGCGGCCGGCCTGCTGGCCGCAGATGCCAAGCGCCCTGCAGGGCCGGGCGCAGCCGCCCCCGACTTCACGCTGCAGGCCCAGTGGCAGGCCCCTCGCCTGCACGTCGCCCGCGCTCCCGGACCGGGCGACGCCGGGGATGCGCTGGCGCTCGACCTGTCCGCCGTGCAGGCTTCCGTCCAGGGAAGCCTGCGCCAGCTCGACCTCGAACTGGCGGGCCAGGTGAAGCAGGACGCGCAGCAGGCACGCGTGCAGCTGCAGGCCAGCGCCGGCAGCC
>NZ_ALEE01000333.1 GCF_000282995.1 Melaminivora alkalimesophila | reverse complement strand
GGCGCCGGCCGCTGGCAGGGCGAGCTGCGCAGCCTGCAGCTGCAGGCGCGCCTGGAGCGGCAGCCCGGCCCCTGGGAGCTGCGCCTGACGCAGCCCGTGGCCCTCACGCTGCAACAGGCGCCGCGCCTCGAAGTCGAGGCGTCGGGCGGCAGTGCCCAGCTGCGCGGCCCGGCACCCGGGAACGCCCGCCTGCATTGGCAGCCGCTGCGCTACGCGCGAGGCGCCCAAGGGGGCGTGGAGCTGCGCAGCCAGGGCAGCCTGGAAGGTCTGCCGCTGGCCTGGGCCGAGGCCTTCCAGACCGACGGCCAGAGCGCGCTCGAGCGGCTTGGCGTGTCGGGCGATCTGCAGCTGGCCGGCCGCTGGGACATCGCCGCCGCCGGCGACGCGCCGCTGCACGCGCGGGTGCGCATCGAGCGCGCTAGCGGCGATCTGTACATCGACCATGGCGGCGATACCGCCCCGGGCGGCACACCGACGGTGGTGCGCTCCAGCGGCGAGGGTGCAGGCCCGGGCAGCCCCAAGGCGACGACCCGCGCCCTGCGCGGCACGGCCGCAGGCCTGCGCGAGGCCGTCCTCGAACTCCAGGCCGAGGGAGAGCAGCTGCAAGCGCGCCTGTCCTGGGACAGCGAGCGCGCGGGAGAAGTCCGGGCCGAGGGCCGCACGCAGCTGCAGCGCGGCGCGGACGGCGGCTGGCTCTGGCCGGAGGACGCGCCCCTGGCCGCCAGCGTCCGCGCCGAGATGCCGGAGGTGGGCGTGTGGTCGATGCTCGCACCGCCCGGCTGGCGCGTGCACGGCACGCTCAGCGCCGACGCCCGGCTGTCGGGCAGCCGCGCCGCGCCGCGCTGGGATGGCCGGTTGGCGGCCGACCGCTTTGCCATCCGCTCGGTGCTCGATGGCGTGGACCTGCAGGACGGCCGGCTGCGCGCCACGCTGCAAGGCCAGCAGCTCACGATCACCGAGCTGCACCTCAAGGGCGGGCACGGGAGCCGCGCGCGCATCGCCGGCTTCAGCGGCAACCGCACGGCCGCGCCCGCGGACGGCGGCACGCTCAGCGGCAGCGGCACCCTGTCCTGGGCGGGCAGCGGCGACCAGGGTCCGGACATCCGCATGGACCTGCGCGCCCGCGCCGAGCGGCTGCAGGTGCTGGTGCGCGCCGACCGGCAGGTCAGCGTCTCGGGCGAGCTGCGCGCGCAGCTGCAGGGCGGCCAGCTGGTGCTGCGCGGCGACCTGCGCGCCGACCGCGCGACCATCATCCTGCCCGAGGCCGGCGCGCCGTCGTTGGGCGACGACGTGGTGGTGCGCTCCGCCGCGCTGGACCGCGAGGCCGCCGAGCGCGCCCGCCAGGAAGCCAAGGCGGCCCAGGCCGATGCCCAGGGCAGCGTGCAGACCGCCCGCCCGCCGGACATCGCGCTCACCTTCGATCTCGGGGACGACTTCGCCTTCCAGGGCCGGGGCGTGACCACGCGCCTGACCGGGCGCCTGCAGATCACCAGCCGCGGCGCGCTCGGCAGCATGCCGCGCGTCACCGGCGAAGTGCACACGGACCAGGGGCGCTACCGTGCCTGGGGCCAGGCGCTGGACGTGGAAAGCGGGTTGCTGCGCTTCAACGGCCCTTACGACAATCCCTCGCTCGACGTGCTGGCGCTGCGCCCGAACATTCCGGTGCGCGCCGGCGTGCAGGTCACGGGCACGGCCCAGGCGCCGCGCGCGCAGCTGTATTCGGAGCCGGAGCTGCCCGATGCGGAGAAACTCTCCTGGGTGGTGCTGGGCCGCAGCGCGGCGGCCGGCGGTGCGGAGGCAGCGCTGCTGCAGCAGGCGGCGCTCGCCTTCCTGTCAGGCGAGGGCGGCGACAGCAGCGGCGGCATCGCCCAGCGCCTGGGCCTGGACGAGATCGGCTTCAAGGGCCCCGGCCAGGGCGAGGACGCCAGCGGCGCGGCTCTCACCTTCGGCAAGCGCCTGTCGCAGGACCTGTACGTGACCTACGAGAAGAGCCTGTCGGGCACGCTCGGGGTGCTCTACATCTTCTACGACCTGTCCAAGCGGCTCACGCTGCGCGGCCAGACCGGCACCCAGAGCGCAGTGGACTTGATCTACACGGTGCGCTGGGACTGAAGGGCCGCATACAATTGCCGGTTCGGCCCAGCTCCCCGTAGTTCAATGGATAGAACGGGCGCCTCCTAAGCGCCAGATACAGGTTCGATTCCTGTCGGGGGGACCAATTGCCGATCCCCGGCGTCGCACCTGGCGCCGGCGGTGGCATCTTCATGCAGCCACGAAGACGCCATCCTGGTAGTCCTGCATCGCCTGCATGATCTCCTCGCGGGTGTTCATCACGAAGGGGCCGTACTGCACCACCGGCTCGCCGATCGGCTTGCCGGCCAGCAGCAGGAAGCGCGCGCCCTGCGGCCCGGCCTGCAGCTGCAGTCCATCGCCTGCCGCGTCCAGCACGCCGGCGCTGCGCGTATCCAGCGTGGTCTCGCGGCCGCCGCCCTGCACGGTGACCGTCCCCTCGAACACATAGACCAGGGCGTTGTAGCCCGGCTGCAGCGGGTGGGCAAAACCTTCGCCCGCGCCCAGCTGCACGTCCAGGTACAGCGGGTCGGTCGACAGCGGTGCGCTGGCGCGGTTGATGGCCCCCTCGACCGCCTCGCCATCCACCCGCGCCGTGCCGGCGATCACCTTCACCCGGCCGCCGCCCGGCAGCGCCAGTTGCGGGATTTCTGCCGCCGGGATGTCGCGGTAGTGCGCCGGCTTCATCTTCTCGGCCGCCGGCAGGTTGACCCACAGCTGGAAGCCGCGCATCCGCCCCTCCTCCTGCATCGGCATCTCCGAGTGGATCACGCCGCGCCCGGCAGTCATCCACTGCACGCCCCCGGGGCCAAGGTCGCCCACGTTGCCCAGGTGGTCCCTGTGCTGCATGTGGCCGTCGAGCATGTAGGTCACGGTCTCGAAGCCGCGGTGCGGGTGGCTGGGGAAGCCGGCGATGTAGTCGTCCGGGTTCTCGGTGCCGAACTCGTCGAGCATCAGGAAGGGATCCAGGCGAGCGCCGCCCTGGCTGCCCAGGCTGCGGTAGAGCCGGACGCCGGCCCCGTCGGAGGTGGGCTGGGCCGGGATGATCTGGCGGATGCTGCGTGCGGTCATGGTTTTCTCCTTGGGGGGTGGCAATGCATGGCGGACGCGCCCTGGTGCCGGCGCGCCCGCCCTCCTGTCCCATTTCGGGTGCGATCCGCCGATCCAAAGGGCCAGGATTCGGTACGCACCGATCCACGGAACGGGCGAATGCCTCGCGCACGCGAAAAACCCGCCGGCCTTGCGGCGCGGCGGGCTCAGGGCAACAGGAGCGGCGGGCGCTTCGGGCCCGGCTGGCTTACTCTTACTTCTTCGCCTTGGCGTACTCGAACTTCGGCACGTTGCGCAGGCCCTCCTTGGTCACGCCCGGCAGCACGATGTGGCCGTTCTCGACCTTGAACTGCTCCACGGGCACGGCCACCAGGTGGCTCGACAGGCCCAGGTACTTGCTGGCGTTCACGATGGCGTAGGAGACGTAGCCCTCGGTGTCGATGATGATGTCATCCACCTTGCCGACTTCCTCGGACTTGTTGGCATCGTTGTAGACGCTCTCGCCCAGGATGGCCTTCTTGACACTCCAGCCGTTGGCCAGGCGGGCGCTCACGGTCTCCGTGACGCCGAGGACGGTACCGCCCGCGACCTGGGCCTGGGCGACGAAGGGAACGGTGGCAACGACGGCAGCGGCCAGTGCATGCTTGAGAAGTTTCATGGCTGTGTTTTCCTTTGCGTTGGTTGTGGTCGATGGTGAAATTGCGGAGCCGAGACGGACGCATCCGAAACGGACGGTTCCATCCTAGGAAGGCCGCGGCCGCCGCCTTGTCGCCCGCCGCCCCCACCCGGCTGTAGGACGGCCGCCTGCCGCCATGCCCAACGATCGGCCGCGCCGGGTCGTCCTGGCTCCCACGGCGCCCGGTGGCGCGGCCGGCCCCGAACGCAGGAACGTCCTACGCCGGCCCCAGCGCGGCGGTCCTAAGGTTGCGCCACGCCCCAGCCCGCGGGGTGCCCCTCTCCCCAGCCCGCCATGCCTCCCAGCCCCCTTCGTCCTTCTACCCTGCAGAGCACGCCCCTGCCCGAGAGCGAGCAGGTGTTGCTGCTCGTGGACGTCATCAACCCGATGAACTTCCCCGCGGCCGCCGACCTGCTGCCCCATGCCCAGGCCGCCGCGCGGCGCATCGACCGCCTCAAGCGGCGCCTGGCGCGCTCGGGCAGCGCCGCCATCTACGCCAACGACAACTACGGCACCTGGCACAGCCAGTTCGGCGACATCCTGGCGGCCTGCCAGGCGCTGTCCGATGGGCGCGGCGAGATCGCCCGGCTGCTCGCCCCCGGCCCCGAGGACCTGGTGATCCTCAAGCCGCAACACTCGGCCTTCCACTCCACGCCGCTGCAGCACCTGCTGGGCAAGATGAAGGCGCGCAAGCTGGTCATCGTCGGCTGGGCCGCCGACATGTGCGTGATGCTCAGCGCCACGGATGCGCGCATGTTGGGGCACGAGGTCTGGGTGCCGCAGGACTGCATCGCCTCCGAGACGCCCGAGCGCTGGGAGCGTGCCGTCCGCCAGCTGGAGGAAGCCTTCGATTGCTCGGTGCGCCCGGCCGTCGCGCAGGACGACCAGGCCGCCTGAGCCCGCGGCGCCCCGGCACGGGGCGCTTCAGCGCGCCGGCTGCGATTCCTGGCGGAGCGGCTCGGGCTGCGGATTGGACAGCGCGGGTGCACCCATGCGCTCGCGGCCCGCAGGGGTGGGCGTGTCCGCGGCCTCCGGCGTGCTGCGCGACACGCTGCCGTCGCCGGGTGCGGTGGTGGTCGCCTGTGGGCGCTCTTCCTGGTGGCTTCCAACGGCGTCCCGGGGGGCATCGGGCGCCTGCAGCCGGTCCCGGGGCGCCAGCAGGTTGAAACCCAGCACGGCGACGACCAGCAGTGCCAGCGCGATCAGGACGATATTGCGGGCCCGCTTCTCGTGGCGGCCCGTGGGCCCCGGGGGGGCTTTCTCGGCAGGGCCGCGGCGGGGCGCTCCAGGGCGCGGCTGAGGGCGGGGCGGAGTGGGAGAATCTGCGGGCATGGGGCCTCCTCGTTGCGGGAAACGGCCCCAGGCTAGTTCTTCGGCGTGCCCGCCCTGTAGGCGCGGACCGACCCTGAAGCCGGCCTACAGCTGAAAACCCAGGGCGCGCACCACGCCCTCTCCCATGTCGCGCAGCAGCGAGGGCCGGTGCGCTGCGTAGGGCCGTGCCTGGGCGACCTGCTGCGCGCACCAGTCGGACAGCCAGCGCACGTCCGCCTCGTCGTAGAAGGCGGTCATCGCCTCGTAGTTCAGGAACAGGCTGCGCGCATCCAGGTTGAGCGAGCCGGCAAGCGCCAGATCATCGTCCACCAGCACGGCCTTGGCGTGCATCATCCCCGGCGCCAGCCACACGCGCGCGCCGGCCGCCA
>NZ_ALEE01000332.1 GCF_000282995.1 Melaminivora alkalimesophila | reverse complement strand
GCCGGCCGCCACCAGCTGGCGCAGGGCACGCTCGCGCGCGATGTCCGCCAGCCGGTGGTTGGAGCGCTCGGGCACCAGCAGGCTGACCTGCACGCCACGCCGGCAGGCCAGGCACCAGGCATCCAGCAGCCCGTCGTCGGGCACGAAATAGGGCGTGACGGCGAGGATGCGCTCCTGGGCGTGGTAGGCGGCCGCCATGAGCAGGGCGTGGACCGTGTCGTCGGCGTGGTCCGGGCCGGTGGCGATCCACTGTGCCAGCGGCCCCTCGGGCACCTGCCCGGAGGCCCCGACGGCGAAGGGCCGGCGGTTCTTGCGCAGCACCCGGCCCTTGGCCATGCGCCAGTCGGTGCCGAACTGCAGGTGGGCGTGCAGCGCGACCGGGCCGTACACTTCGAAACTCAGATCCACCCAGGCGGGCCGGCCGGGGCGGTCCATGAAGTACTCGCACGCCAGGTTGCGCCCGCCGCTCCACAGCCGCCAGCCATCGGCCACCACCAGCTTGCGGTGGTTGCGCAGGTTGGTGCGCCCGCGCAGCGGGTTGCGCAGAATCGGCATGAAGCGGCGCACCTGCACACCCTCGCGCGCCAGGGCGCGCAGCATGCCGCGCGGCATGGCGAGGCTGCCCACGGCATCGACCAGGAGGCGCACCGCCACCCCGCGCCGCGCGCTGGCGATCAGCGCGCGCGCCACCTCGCGGCCGACCTCGTCGTGGGCGAAGACGTAGGTGCACACGTCGAGCTGGCGCCGTGCGCTGGAGATGGTGTCCAAGAGCCCGGCGCGGGCGTGCGGTCCGCTCTCGTGCCATGTGACGCGCTCGTTGCGCACTGCCGGCGCCACCTCCATCCCGGCCAGCAGCTGGGCCGCCCAGGAGGGGCCCTCGCGCTCCGGCGGCGGCC
>NZ_ALEE01000331.1 GCF_000282995.1 Melaminivora alkalimesophila | reverse complement strand
GGCCGCTGCCAGTGGTAGCGCCGCGCCGGCCGCGCGAACTTGCGCACGCCGAACAGCAGGAACAGCGGCAGCGTGGCGTAGGGGAAGGCCACCATGCCGAGCACCCAGCCGATGGCGGCCGAGGGGTGGCGGCGCTGATGGTTGATGCGCGTGCCCAGCACATAGATCAGCAGGCCCAGCACCACCACGATGGTGTGGCCGAGGCCCGACAGGAGGGCGACGCGGATCATGTCGCGGCCCCGCCGCAGCGGACCACGGAGCGCCCCTCCCGCCACGGATGGGCGCTCGGCAGGAATGGCGGGAAGGGGCACACGGACATCACCAAAAGCATAGCGAAATACAGGCACCACCCTGTCCGTGCGCACGTGCTCCCCACGATTGGCGGCCGAGGAGACAACCTCAAGCTCCTCTTCATAAGGAAGGTCTCATGCAATCCCCGCGTTCGTTCTCCCGCCTGCCCCTGGCCATCGCTGCTGCCACGCTGTGCGTGGGAACGCTGGCCTACGCAGCCCTGGCCGAACAGCGTTCCCACCAGGTCGCCCAGGCGCCGGCTGCCGCCGCTGCCGTCCCTGCTCCCGCCATCGAGAAGACTCCCGACGGCGCCGTCCGGCGCTTCGTGCTGGAGACCGGCATCGTGGACGGCAAGATGGTCTTCCTGGACGATCACGGCGTTCCCAACCCCGTGCTGCGCGCCGCCGTGGGCGATACGGTGGAGATCGTGCTCAAGAGCGGCGAAGGCGCCGAGCACGACCTCGCTATTCCGGAGCTGGAAGTGCAGTCGCCCAAGTTCGACGGCAACACCGGCACCGTGACCGTGCGCTTCACCGTCACGCAGGCCGGCAATTTCACCTACTACTGCACCATCCCAGGCCACCGCCAGATCGGCATGGAAGGCAGCTTCGAGGTCACCGGCGAACCGGGCCAGAAGGCTGCCCCGACCGCCGCCAAGGTCTCGCCCCTGAGCGGTGCGCAGCTCTACACCGCCCCCGCCTCGCGCCCGGCCGATGCCGCCGCCGTGAGCGTGGCGCTCGACCCGGCCGCCGTGCCGCCGCCCGCGTGGGCGACAGCATCGAGCTGACGCTGGCCAACGCCCGCGACAGCAAGATGATCCACTCCATCGACCTGCATTCCGTCACCGGCGGGCACGGCGGCGGCGAGCACACCCAGGTCGGCCCCGGCCAGGAAAAGACCATCACCTTCAAGGCGCTCAAGCCCGGCCTGTACGTCTACCACTGCGCCACGCCCCTGGTGCCGCAGCACATCGCTGCCGGCATGTACGGCCTGATCCTGGTCGAGCCCGAAGGCGGCCTGTCCAAGGTGGACCGCGAGTACTACGTCATGCAGGGCGACATGTACACCACGCGCCCGCACGGCGCCAAGACGCACCAGGACGCCGACCTGGACAAGATGGCGGCCGAGCTGCCGGACTACTACGTGTTCAACGGCGCCGTGGGCTCGCTCACCAAGGAGCACAAGCTCACGGCCAAGGTCGGCGAGACGGTGCGCATCTACTTCGGCGTGGGCGGGCCGAACAAGATCTCGTCCTTCCACGTGATCGGCGAGATCTTCGACAAGGTCTACAGCGAAGGCTCCACCAGCTCGATCAAGAAGGACGTGCAGACCACCCTGGTGGCCCCGGGCGGCGCGACCATCGTCGAGTTCAAGGTGGACTACCCCGGCCAGTACACCCTGGTGGACCACGCACTGTCGCGCGCCGGCAAGGGCGCCGTGGGCATCCTGGAAGTCACGGGCGACAAGGACGACAGCGTGTACAAGGTGGGCAAGTCCCGCTGAGCGAGCGAGTGCGGCGGTGCAGGCGGCGCCTGCACCCCAGGCTCCGGACGGCGGCTCCCTGGCGGGCCGCCGTTTTTGCGTGCCCGCCCTACAGGAGCTCCAGCACCCGCTCGGGCGGGCGGCACAGCAGCGCGCCGCGCGGCGTGACCACGATCGGGCGGTTGAGCAGTTGCGGGTGCTGCGCGACGGCGGCGATCAGCTCGTCGTCCGTGCGCGCCGGGTCGGCCAGGCCGAGTTCGGCATAGGCCGCCTCCTTGCTGCGCAGCAGCTCGCGCACCGGCACGCCCAGGCGCGCGACCAGCGCCTGGAGCTGCGCGGCATCCAGGGGCTCGGCGAGGTAGTCCACGATGGTCGGCTCGATCCCGCGCTCGCGCAGCAGCGCCAGGGCGCCGCGCGAGTTGCTGCAGCGGGCGTTGTGGTAGATGGTGATGTCGGGCCGGGCGGTCATGGGCCCGAGTGTAGGCGCGCCGCGGGGCCGTCAGCGCCGCGCCGAGCGCAGCGTGCGGCTGAGCAGGATGACCGGCACCAGCCCCACGGCCACCAGCGCCAGCGAGGGCAGCGCCGCCTCGCCCAGGCGCTCGTCGCGCGCCAGCTGGTAGGCGACCACCGCCAGCGTGTCGCTGTTGAAGGGCCGCAGCACCATGGTGGCGGGCAGCTCCTTCATGACGTCCACGAACACCAGCAGCGCCGCCGCCGCCGCCGACCGCTTGAGCAGCGGCCAGTGCACCCGAGTCAGCAGCTGCGCCCCGCCCACCCCCAACATGCGCGCCGAATCGTCCAGGCTCATGGGAATGCGCGCGTAGCCGCTCTGCACCGACTGCAGCGCCACGGCGCAAAAACGCACCAGGTAGGCCCAGACGATGCCGGTCGCCGTCGCAGTGATGACGGTGGGCAGCCCCCAGCCCGGCGCCGCCTCCTGCACCCAGCCCACCGGCAGCAGCAGCCCGACCACGATGACCGCGCCCGGCACGGCATAACCCAGGCTCGCCAGGCGCACCACCGCGCGCGTCAGCAGGTCGCGGCTCCTGCGCACCGCAAAGGCCAGCACGAAGGAAATCAGCACCGCCAGCACCGCCGTGATGGCCCCGAGGCGCACGCTGTTGCCGGCCCACTCGGCAAAGCGGCCCCAGGGCAGCACCGACCAGTCGGCCGCAAGCGGCCGCAGCATGAACAGCACCGGCGCGAAGAAGCCCATGACCACCGGCAGCAGGCAGACCGCCCAGGCGACCGCCCGGCCGGCGCCGCTGAGCCGCTGCGGCTCGCCCTCG
>NZ_ALEE01000330.1 GCF_000282995.1 Melaminivora alkalimesophila | reverse complement strand
CTCGCCCTCGGCCGAGCCGGCGCGGCCCACGCCGCCGGCGGCAAAGCGCATGCGCCGCTGCGCGCGCAGCTCCAGGTGCAGCAGCAGCGCCACCAGCACCAGCAGGATGGTGGCTAGCTGCGCCGCGGCAAGCCGATCGTCCATGGCCAGCCACGCCTTGTAGATGCCCACGGTGAAGGTCTGGATGCCGAAGTAGCTGGTCACGCCGAAATCCGCCAGCGTCTCCATCAACACCAGCGCCACGCCCGCCGCCACCGCCGGGCGCGCCAGCGGCAGCGCCACCGACAGGATGCGCCGCGCGGGCGAGGCCCCGAGCAGGCGCGCCGCCTCCATCAGGTGCGCCGCGCGCTCCGACAGCGCCGTGCGCGCCAGCAGGTAGACATAGGGGTAGAGGGAGAAGGTGAACACCCACATCGCCCCGCCCAGGCTGCGCACCTCGGGCAGCAGCCGGCCTTCCAGCCCGAAGCTCTCGCGCAGCCAGACCTGCAGCGGGCCGCTGAACTGCAGGAAGTCGGTGTAGGCGTAGGCCGTGACGTAGGCCGGCATGGCCAGCGGCAGCAGCAGC
>NZ_ALEE01000329.1 GCF_000282995.1 Melaminivora alkalimesophila | reverse complement strand
CGGCAGCAGCAGCAGCCACTCCATCAGGCGGCGCCCCGGAAAATCGAACAGCGTCACCGCCGCGGCGCTGGCCGAGCCGACCACCGCCGCGCCGAGGGCCACCGCCAGTCCCAGCCACAGGGTGGTCCACAGGTACTCGGGCAGCACCGTGGCCGCCATCTCGCGCACGATCTGGCCCGCCTGCTCGCCGCCCGCCGCACCCGGCAGCCAGGCCGTGAAGACGGCCAGCACCGGCAGCACCAGCGCCAGCGCCAGCACGATCAGGAAGGCTGCGCGCAGGGCGGCGCCGGAAAAGCGGGGCAAGCGGGGGCGGTCGAGAGTGAGGGGAAGGGTGTGGCGTCCTGCCAGCATGCGGGGCGGCGTGCAGGGAGGCACGCAATGCAAATGGGAATGATTCTACGCAACCTTGCGCACCGCTAGAATTTGCCCATGTTCCTTGGAGTCTCTGAACTGGACGTGCGCTATGCCAACCGCCCCGATGCGGCGGTGCAGGGCGTGACCCTGGGCCTGGCGGCCGGCGAGATCGGCGTGCTGATCGGGCCCTCAGGCTGTGGCAAGACCACCCTGCTGCGCGCCATCGCCGGGCTGGAGCCGGTCTCGGCCGGGAGCATCCGGCTGGGCGACGAGCTGGTCAGCGCTCCGGGGCGCAACCTCCCGCCGGAGGAGCGGCGCATCGGCATGGTGTTCCAGGACTACGCGCTGTTTCCCCACCTCACGGTGGGGCGCAACGTCGCCTTCGGCGTGCATGGCCTGCCGCGCGCCGAGCAGCAGGCGCGCGTGCGCGAGGCGCTGGCGCTGGTGGGCCTGGCCGGCAGCGAGAGCCAGTACCCGCATGAGTTGTCGGGCGGGCAGCAGCAGCGCGTGGCGCTGGCCCGGGCACTCGCGCCGCGCCCGCGCCTGATGCTGCTCGACGAGCCCTTTTCCAACCTGGACGTGGACCTGCGCGAGCGCCTGGCGCACGAGGTGCGCGGCATCCTGAAGGCCGCCGGCGCCACCGCCTTGTTCGTCACGCACGACCAGATGGAGGCCTTCGCCATCGGCGACCGCATCGGCGTCATGGAGGGTGGCCGGCTGCACCAGTGGGACGACGCCTATGCGCTCTACCACCGCCCGGCCACGCGCTTCGTCGCCAGCTTCATCGGGCACGGCGTCTTCGCCCCGGCGCAGCTGCTGCAGCAGGGCGGCCACGTGGTGGCGCGCACCCCGCTGGGCGACCTCACGGACATCGACGGCTGCCCCCTGCCGTCGCGCTACGAGGGCGGGCTGTGCGACGTGCTGCTGCGCCCGGACGACGTGGTGCATGACGACAGCGCAGCGGTGCAGGCGCGCGTGCTGCGCAAGTCCTTCCGCGGCGCCGAGTTCCTCTACACCCTGCAGCTGGAGGACGGCCTGAAGCTGATGGCGCACGTGCCGAGCCACCACGACCATGCGGTGGGCGAATGGATCGGCATCCGCTCGCAGGTGGACCACGTCGTGACCTTCGCGCGCCAGGCCTGAGGCGCCCGGGCCCGGCCGCGACCGAAAAAGCCTCAGCGCTCGAAGGCGATCTGCCCGCCCACGAGCGTAGCGCGCACGCGCGCCGGCAATTCGTAGCCGGAAAAGGGGGTGTGCCTGCCCTGGCTGACCAGCTCGGCGGGGCCGACCGTCCAGTGGGCCTGCGGGTCCACGATGCACAGATCCCCCACACCGCCCTCGACCACGCGGCCGACGCTCGCCTGCAGGGTGCCCAGCGACGCGCCCAGCACCCGCGCCGGCTCGTGCGTCACCACCGACAGCGCGCGCGCCAGCGGCACGCCCGCGTCCTGCGACCACTTGAAGGCCACCGACAGCAGCAGCTCCAGCCCCGTGGCGCCGGCCTCGGCCTCGGCAAAGGGCAGGGCCTTGGCGTCGTCGTCCACGGCCGTGTGGTCGGAGACCAGCGCGTCGATGCTGCCATCGGCCAGTGCCTTCGACAGGGCCTCGCGGTCGCGCTGCTGGCGCAGCGGGGGCATCAGCCGCGCGCGGCTGTCGAAGTAGCCGATGTCGGTGTCGGTGAACATGAGCGAGTTGATGCTCACGTCGCAGCTCACGCGCAGCCCCTCGGCCTTCGCCTGGCGCACCAGCTCCACGCCGGCGGCGCTCGACAGCCGGCACAGGTGCACACGCGCGCCGGTGGTCTTCATGAGCTCGAAGATGGTGTGCAGCGCGATGGTCTCGGCCGCCACCGGCACGTCCGCCAGCCCCATGCGCGTGGCCAGCGGCCCGCTGGCCGCCACCCCGCGCCCGAGGTGCAGCTCCTGCGGGCGCAGCCACACGGTGTAGTCGAAGGTGGCGGCGTACTGCAGGGCGCGCTGCAGCACCTGGGTGCTGGCCAGTTGCACCTCCGCCTGGGAAAAGCCCACACAGCCGGACTCGGTCAGCTCCGCCATTTCGGTGAGCCCCTCGCCGGCCAGGCCGCGCGTGAGCGCCCCGAGCGGAAACAGCCGCGCCTGGTGCAGTTTTTCTGCGCGGAACTTGAGCATCTGCACCAGGCCCGGCTCGTCGAGCACCGGCTCGGTGTCGGGCGGGCACACCAGGCTCGTCACGCCGCCGGCCACCGCCGCCGCCATCTCGGACTCGAGCATGCCCTCGTGCTCGTGGCCCGGCTCGCCCAGGCGCGCCGCCAGATCCACCAGCCCGGGCAGCACCAGGCAGCCGCTCGCGTCGAGCGTGCGCCCGGGCGCAAAGCCGGCAGGCAGGCGGTCCACCCCGATGATGCGCCCGGCGGCCAGCGCCACGCTGCACACCTTGTCGAGGCCGGAGGCCGGGTCGATCACCCGGCCGTTCTCGATGAGAATCTTCATGGTTTCAAGCCCCATCCGCTGCGCGACCGCGTCGGCCGCGCGTCGGCAGCTGCCGTGTTCATCGGAAAAGCACTCACGCCTCGTTCCCCGCGACGATGGACATCACGGCCATGCGCACGGCGATGCCGAAGCTGACCTGCGGCAGGATCACCGCCTGTGGGCCGTCCACCACGGCCGAGTCGATCTCCACGCCGCGGTTGATGGGGCCGGGGTGCATGACGATGGCGTCCGGATGGGCCAGGCGCAGCTTCTGCGGCGTCAGGCCAAAGCTCTTGAAGTATTCCTGGCTGGAGGGCAGCAGCGCGCCGTTCATGCGCTCGTTCTGCAGCCGCAGCGCGATCACCACGTCGCAGCCGCGGAT
>NZ_ALEE01000328.1 GCF_000282995.1 Melaminivora alkalimesophila | reverse complement strand
GCAGCCGCGGATGCCCTCCGCCAGGTCGTGGAACACCCGCACGCCCATGTGCGCCATGTCGGCGGGCACCAGCGTGCGCGGCCCCACCACGCGCACCTCGGCGCAGCCCAGCGTGGTCAGGGCGTGGATGTCCGAGCGCGCCACGCGCGAGTGCAGCACGTCGCCGACGATCGCCACCGTCAGGTCGGCAAAGCCCCCCTTGTAGTGGCGGATGGTGTACATGTCCAGGAGCGCCTGGGTGGGATGGGCGTGGCGCCCGTCGCCGGCGTTCACCACGTGGACGTGGGGCGCCACGTGCTGCGCGATCAGGTAGGGCGCGCCCGACTCGCTGTGGCGCACCACGAACAGGTCCGCCGCCATGGCCGAGAGGTTGTCGATGGTATCGAGCAGCGTCTCGCCCTTGGCGGTCGACGAGCGCGAGATGTCGAGGTTGAACACGTCGGCCGACAGCCGCTTGGCGGCGATCTCGAAGGTGGTGCGCGTGCGCGTGCTGTTCTCGAAGAACAGGTTGAAGACGCTCTTGCCGCGCAGGAGCGGCACCTTCTTGACCTCGCGGTCGCTCACCGAGACGAAGTTGCCCGCCGTGTCCAGGATGTGCGTGAGGATGTCGCGCGGCAGCCCCTCGATGGACAGCAGGTGGATCAGCTCGCCGTTCTTGTTGAGCTGCGGATTGCGCTTGTAGAGCACGGCCTCAGCCCTCCTTGACGTCAAAGTGGAAGGCACCCGGCTCGGTGCGCGCCAGCGACAGCAGTTGGCCGGCCGGCAGCGCCACGCGCGCCGCGGCGAACTCGGCCGCCACCGGCAGCTCGCGCCCTCCCCGGTCCACCAGCACCGCCAGCCGCACGCGCGCCGGACGGCCATAGTCGAACAGCTCGTTGAGCACGGCGCGCACCGTGCGGCCGGTGTAGAGCACATCGTCGAGCAGCAGGATGTCGGCGCCGTTCACGTCGAAGGGCAGCTGGGTCTGGGCGCTGGCCGCCAGGCCGCGGCGCGCGAAGTCGTCGCGGTGCAGGGCCGAGGACAGCACGCCGGCGCTGCCCTCCAGCGCCAGCTCGCGCTGCAGCCGCTCGGCCAGCCAGGCGCCGCCGGAGGCGATGCCCGCCAGCCGCGTCTGCGGCGCCATCAGCCCGCGCACGCCACGCACCAGCTCGGCGTACAGCGCCTCGGCGTCGAGCAGCAGGTGGCCCGGCGTGGCCTGCGCGGCGGTGGTCGGTGTCATGGTCGGAGACTCCTCAGGAACTGTTCCAGGATGATGCAGGCGGCGCCCGCATCCGTGTCGCGTGCGCCTTCGGAGGCGGCCTCGGCGCTGCTGTAGCGCTCATCCACCTCGAAGACCGGCAGGCCGAAGCGCCCGCGCAGCTGGCGCGCGAAGCGCAGCGCGCGCTCGGTCATCTCGTGCGGGGCGCCGTCCGGGTGGCGCGGCACGCCCACCACCAGCGCGTCGGGCTGCCATTCGCGGATGCGCTCCGCCACCTGGGCAAAGCGCGCATCGGCGCCGTCGGCGCGGATGGTGGCCTGCGGCGAGGCGGTGGCCAGCAGGCGCGAGCCCACCGCCACGCCGGTGCGCCGCGCGCCGAAGTCGAAAGCCAGGAAGGTCTGCGCGGACGCGGGCGGGGCGGCCGGCGCACGGGCGCTCATGCGCGCCCCGCTTCCGGCGAGAGCGTCCAGGACTGCAGCCCCAGCAGCGCCAGCGCGCGGTCGTAGCGCTCGGAGACCGGCGCGTCGAAGATCAGGTCCGGATCGGCCTCGACGGTGAGCCAGCTGTTTTCCGCCAGCTCCGACTCCAGCTGGCCCTCGCCCCAGGAGGAGTAGCCCAGCGTGACCAGCACGCGGCGCGGCCCGGCGCCGTGCGACAGCGCTTCCAGCACGTCCTTGGACGTGGTCATCTCCAGCCCGCCGCCGATGCGCATGGTCGAGGCGTAGGGCGAGGCCTCGCCGTCGTCTTCGGCACCACCGACGTGGGCTGGCTTCATGGCATCGTGCAGCACGAAGCCGCGCTCGGTCTGCAGCGGCCCGCCGTGGAACACCGGCGCATCGCTCAGGTCCTGGCGGCCAAGGGTCAGCTCCACCTTCTCGAGCAGGCCGCCCAGCCGGATCCCGGCCATGGGCTTGTTGATGACCAACCCCAGGGCGCCGCGCTCGCTGTGCTCGCACAGGTAGACCACGCTGCGCGCGAAGAACGAGGAAGGATCGTCCAGCCCCGGCATCGCGATCAGGAAGTGGTGGGACAGGTTCATGGGGGCACTCTCGGACATGGTCCGATTTTACGGCCCGGCAGCGCACCGCCGGCCCGCCCCGCCCCTGCCCCACTCTCAGGCGCCGACCGCCTGCGCCGCCTGCTGGGCGTAGTGCTCCACCAGGTTCAGCAGCTCCTCGTCCGAGTAGGGCTTGCCCAGGTAGTGGTTCACGCCCAGCTCCATGGCATGGTCGCGGTGCTTCTGTGCGATGCGCGAGGTGATCATGATGATCGGCAGGTCGCGCAACGCCTCGTCCGAGCGGATGTTGCGCGCCAGGTCGAAGCCGTCCATGCGCGGCATCTCGATGTCCGACAGCACCACCGCCGGGCGCTCCTCCTGCAGCCGCTCGAGCGCCTGCAGCCCATCGGCCGCCAGCGCCACGCGGTAGCCCTCGCGCGCCAGCAGGCGCTGGGTCACGCGGCGCACCGTGATGGAGTCGTCCACCACCAGCACCAGCGGAACCACCGGCGCGGCCGCGGACTGTGCCGCAATCGGCACGCTGGCGCCCGCCGCCGGGGCGCTCGCACCGGCCTGCGGCGCCTGCGCCGTGGCGGCGCGCACCTGCTCGCCGTACACGGTGGCCAGCGCCACCGGGTTGTAGATCAGCACCACCGCGCCCGAGGCCAGCACCGACATGCCCGCCAGGCCCGGCAGGCGCGACAGCTGGGGGCCGAGGTTCTTGACCACCACTTCCTGGTTGCCCAGCACTTCGTCCACGTGCATGGCGATGCGCTGCGCGGCACTGCGCAGCACCACCACCGGGCGCGTGCGCCCGGCCGCATCGGTGCTGTGCGCCGACGATTGCAGCAGCGCGCCGGCCCAATAGAAGCCGAGCTCTTCGTCGCCGTGCACGAAGCGGTGGCTGGCATAGGCCTGCTCCATCTCGGCCACCGGGCTGCGGCGCACGATCTCCACCAAGTTGGCCGGCACGCCGAAGGTGAGTTCGCCCGCGCGCAGCATCACTACCTGGGTCACGGCGGTGGTCAGCGGCAGCAGCATGCGGAAGGACGTTCCCCGGCCGACCTGCGTGTCGATCTCGATGCGCCCGCCCAGCGCCTGCACCTCGGCGCGCACCACGTCCATGCCGATGCCCCGGCCCGACAGGCCCGTGACCTCGGTGGCGGTGGAGAAACCGGGAGCGAAGATCAGCTCGCTTGCCGCCTGCGCGTCGATCTGCGCATCGGGCGCGATCAGCCCCTGCGCCACCGCCTTGGCGCGAATGCGCGCGAGGTCCAGGCCAGCGCCATCGTCGCGGAATTCCACCGAGACGTCGTTGCCTTCCTGGCGCACCGTGATGGCGATGGTGCCCACGGCCGGC
>NZ_ALEE01000327.1 GCF_000282995.1 Melaminivora alkalimesophila | reverse complement strand
CCCACGGCCGGCTTGCCGGCCGCGACGCGCGCCTCGCTCGCCTCGATGCCGTGCCCGATGCTGTTGCGCAGCAGGTGCTCGAAGGCCGGCGCCATCCGGTCCAGCACACCGCGGTCCATCTCGATCGAGCCGCCGGCGATGTCCAGCCGGATCTGCTTGCCCGTCTCCTTGGAGGCCTGGCGCACCAGCGCGTAGAGGCGCTCGGAGATGCTCTCGAACTCCACCATGCGCGTGCGCAGCAGGTCGCGCTGCAGCTCGCGGGCCTGGCGGCCCTGGGCGATCAGGTCGTCTTCCGCGCCCTGCATGGCGCGCTGCATGTTGCGCTGCACGGTGGCCACGTCGTTGACCGACTCGGCCATCATGCGCGTGAGCTCCTGCACGCGCGTGAAGCGGTCGAACTCCAGCGGATCGAAGCCGGCCCCCTGGTCCTTGGACAGTGCCAGGCGCGACTGCATCTGCGTCTCGGCCTGCACCTCGATGTCGCGCAGCTGCTGGCGCAGCCGCTCCAGGTTGCCCGTCAGGTCGCCCAGCGAGCTGCGCAGCTGGCCCATGCGCGTCTCCAGGCGGGAGCGCGCGATCAGCACCTCGCCCGCCTGGTTGACCAGGCGGTCCAGCAGCCCCGAGCGCACGCGCACCGTGGGCCCGCTGGCCGGCCGGGCCGGCGCTGCGGGGCGCACGGCCGACAGGGGCACGGCCACGCGCTGCGGCGTCGCGCCGGTCGTGGCGAGGGTGGTGGGCGCGGCATCGGCGGGCGGCGCCGCCCCT
>NZ_ALEE01000326.1 GCF_000282995.1 Melaminivora alkalimesophila | reverse complement strand
CCCTGCAGCCCCGGCTTCGGCTTCGGCGGAGGCGCCCTCCGGTGCCGAAGGGACGGGCGCGAGCGCCACGGGCTCGGTCAGCGACTGCGCGCCGATGGTGCGCAGCGCCTCGAAGGCGGTCTGCAGCACGTCCAGGCTGGACTGCAGCGGCTCCAGGTCGGAGGGCCGCACGGCCGCCAGATCGCCCAGATCGATCTGCTCGACCGCGCTCTCCAAGCGGTGCGCCATCTCGCCCAGGCGCATGGCGCCTGCCAGGCGGGCGCTGCCCTTGAGGGTGTGCAGGGCGCGCAGCAGCTCGCCGCGCGCGCCCAGGTTGTCCGGCCGCGCGCACCACTGGCGCAGTGCCGCGCCCAGCTGGGGCAACAGCTCCAGCGCTTCTTCCTCGAAGATCGGGAACAGGTCGGGGTCGATGACGTCCAGGGCGTCGATGTCGTCGTCGATGTCGCCCGCCGAGGCCACGGCATGGGCGATGGCCGCGTCCACGAGGGCATCGTGGTCGCCCACTGCCGGAGCCCGCGCCGGGGCCGGTGCCGGTGCCGGTGCCGGTGCAGGGGCCGGTGCGGCCGGCAGCGGCGCGGCATCGTCCTTGGGCCATGCGGGCGCGCCGTAGGCTGCCTCCCCGTCGCCGCCGTCCAGCGGTGCGCGCGCGCTGATGACTTCGATGTCGAGGATCGCAGCCAGCTGCGCCAGCAGCTGGGGGTTGGGGTCCTTGAGGAAGCCGGCGGCGAACTGGTGCAGCAGGCGGCGAATCTCCTCGGCGGCGGCGTTCACGGTGCGCGCATGGGCCGGGTCGTTGCGCGAGAGCAGCTGCAGGTGCTGCAGCGCATGCTCGAGCGTGCGGGACAGCTCCGACAGGGCCACGAAGCCCACCGTCGCCGAACTGCCGGCCAGCGAGTGCGCCAGGGCGACCGCTAGGTCGGGCGCGGGTCGGTGCAGTTCGAGCTCCCACTCCTGCAGCGCCGTGACCAGCCGGCGCGACCATTCGTCCGCCTCGTTCAGGTACACCGTGTACAGCGGCAGACCGATGCGCAGGTGCTCGATGACCTTGACCGCTTCGTCCTCGACAGCCGCCGGGCCGGCATGGGCTGCGGCGTCGGCCAGCTGCTCGGCCTCCGGCTCCGGCCACTGCGCCTCGGCGGCAGGGTCGGCATCCTCGGGTGGCGGCAACTGCTGCGGCGTGTCGGTGCCCGTGACCACCGAATCGACATCCACGCCGGTGGCCGAGCCGAGCCAGTCGGCCAGCTCGGCGTCGAAGTCCGTTGCCGCCGCGGGCGCCGCGGCAACGAGCTGCGGCGCCTCGGCCTCCTCAGCGGCCTCGTCGGTCGGCCCCGCAGCCTGCGGCGCCTCCGGCTCGGCCGGCTCCAGGACGATGTCCACGCGCTGCGGATCGAGGAAGAAGGCATCGTCTCCCGCCGCCGGCTGTGCTTCTCGGCGCGCCTGCTCGAACAGGGCGAAATCGACTTCCTCGTCCGTCGACAGGCCCGCCAGCGGCGCCCCTTCCGTGGCCGCCTCGTCCGCAGACTCGTCCTCGAGCGAGGTGTCGGCAAAATCTGTCGCCGGCTCGGCGGGCTCGTCGTCCTCATGCGCCTGCCGCTCGAGGGGCCCGCCCGCTGGCGCCGGCGCATCCGGCAACGCGATCTCGGGCAATGCCTCCAGCGAGGCCGCCACTTCCGGCTCGGTCAATTCCGGCTCGGCCACGGTCGGAGCGGTTTCGGGCGCCGCCTCCACCACCTCCACCGGAGCGGGAAAATCGAAGTCCAGCAGGGGCTCGTCCAGCGCCGCCTCCACAGGCGCCTCCGCGGCCGGCGCCCCGGACAGGAACTCCAGGTCCATGGGCGCGGTGGGGGCGTCGAAATCCGGTCGCTCGTCCGTGGCCTCCGGCTGCAGCTGCGCCTGTGCTGCCGCTGGCGCCTCGTCGATGGCGGCAGGCGGCGCATCGG
>NZ_ALEE01000325.1 GCF_000282995.1 Melaminivora alkalimesophila | reverse complement strand
AGGCGGCGCATCGGGCGCTGCCGAGGCACCCGGCGTGGACAGGGGCAGCAGGGCGCCGTCCAGGCGCATGGCGTCGGCCGACGCAGCAAAGGGTTGCGCCTGCCAAGCGCCCGCCTGGCCGGCCGCGATGTCGTCGGCCCAGCGGCCGAAGGCCTGCAGCGCGTCCTTCGACAGCTGCAGCAGCGGCGGCTGCACCGGCTTCTGCTCGGCCAGCCACGCGTTGAGGACCTGCTCCATGGACCAGGCCGCCTCGCCGAACTCGTTCAGCCCGACCATGCGCGAGCTGCCCTTGAGGGTATGGAAGGCGCGCCGCAGCGTGGTCTGCTCGCTCAGGTCGCCCGGCTGCTGCTCCAGCGTCGCCACGGCGCCCAGGCCGGTTCCGACCACCTCGCGCGCCTCTTCCAGGAAGATGTCCAGCAGTTCGCCGTCGTCGTCCTCGTCCACCGCTGGCGCAGCCGGCGCG
>NZ_ALEE01000324.1 GCF_000282995.1 Melaminivora alkalimesophila | reverse complement strand
TGGCGGCGCTCCGCCCAGCCGGAGGAGGGCGGCGACGCCTCGTCAGAGGACATGGCCCAGTGGGAGCAGCGCCATGCGCAGCTGGAGGAGCAGCTGGCTGGCGTGCGCGCGGCCTTCAACGAGGCCGTGGAGCGCCACAACGCGGCGGTGGCGCAGTTTCCTGCCAGCCTACTGGCGTGGCTCCTGGGCCTGCGGCCGGGTTCGCGGCTCTGAATGGCGGTCGTGCGCTGCCAGCAGGCGCGCCCTGCCCGACAATGCGGGGTGTGCGTGCATCGAGCGGGCCTTCCATGGCATCTTCCTGCGTGAACCTCGGCCGGCGTCGGCTGTGTGGCCTGTGGCTGCTGGCCTTGCCGGCCGGCGCTGCGCTGGCCGGGTGGCCGGCCCGGGCGGCGGACGGCAACGGCATCCTGGAGCTGCGCGTGGAGCGCAGCAGCGAGGCGGGCATGTACCTGACGGCGCATTGGAGCCTGGTGCTGCCGCCCCTGGTGGAGAGCGCCCTCTTGCAGGGCATCGCCATGCATTTCGTGGTCGAGGCCCAGGTGCGGCAGCCCCGCTGGTTCTGGAGCGACAAGGTCGTCGCCCAGGCCGTGCGCCACCTGCGGCTGAGCTACCAGCCCCTGACGCGGCGCTGGCGGCTGGTGCAATCCTCGACCGCGCAGGAGGACGCCTCGGGCCTGGGCATGGCGCTCGGGCAGGGTTTCGATAGCCTGGAGGAGGCGCTGGAGACCTTGCAGCGCGCGGCCGGCTGGAAGATCGCCGAGGCGGGCCAGCTCGATCCGGCCGAGGCCTACGTGGTGGAGCTGCAGGTGCGGCTGGACACCTCGCAGCTGCCGCGCCCGTTGCAGTTCGGCGCCGTGGGGCGCTCGGGCTGGCGGCTGGCGCTGTCGCGCACCGTGGCGGTGCCGCCGGAGCCGTTGCCATGAGCGCGCAGCCCCCGCCGCGTCCTGCCGGTTCGGCGCGCCGCGCCGCCAGCCGCGGCCATGCGGTGCGCTGGGCGCTGGGCCTGGGCGCCGGGCTGATGTGCGCCATCGGCCTGGTGCTGCTGTTCCTGTTGACGCAGGCGACCAACAACCGGGCGCTCTACGAGCGCCACTTCGCCTGGCTGCTGGCGACCAACGTCCTGGTGGCGGTGGTGCTGCTGGCGGTGCTGCTGTGGGGGGCGGTGCGGCTGGCGATGCGGCTGCAGCGCGGCCGCTTCGGCGCGCGGCTGCTGATCAAGCTGGCGGGCATCTTCACCGTGGTCGGGCTGGTGCCGGGGCTGCTGATCTACGTGGTGTCCTACCAGTTCGTCTCGCGCTCCATCGAGAGCTGGTTCGACGTCAAGGTGGAAGGGGCGCTGAGCGCCGGCGTGAACCTCGGGCGGGTGACGCTCGATACCATCGCCGCCGACATGGCGACCAAGACGCGCGCCGCCAGCAGCCAGCTGGCGCAGGTGCCCGACGCCGCGGCCGGGCTGGTGCTCGAGCGCATGCGCGACCAGCTCGGCGCGACGGACATGGTGCTGTGGAATGCCAACGGCCAGCCGGTGGCCAGCGCCGGGCAGTCGCGCTTTCAGCTCAGTCCGGAGCGACCGGCAGCGCAGCAGTTGCGGGCGCTGCGCCAGGAGCGCATCAGCTACCAGATCGAAGGCCTGGACGAGCCGGGAGGGAGCGAGGAGGCGCGCGTGCGCGTGCTGGTCGCGGCCTTCACGCCCGGGGTGGGCCTGTTGGCCGAGCCGCGTTTCGTCCAGGCGACGCTGCCTCTGCCGCCGGCCCTGGTGGCGAACGCCCTGGCGGTGCAGGAGGCGAACCGCGAGTACCAGGAGCGGGCGCTCGCCCGCACGGGCCTGCGCCGCATGTACATCGGCACGCTCACGCTCAGCCTGTTCCTGGCGGTGTTCGGCGCGGTGTTGCTGGCGGTGGTGCTGGGCAACCAGCTGGTGCGCCCCCTGCTGGTGCTGGCGGAAGGGGTGCGCGAGGTGGCGGCGGGCAATCTTGCGCCCAAGGCGGCGCTGCAGGGGCGCGACGAGCTGGGCGGCCTGACGCGCGACTTCGCGCTGATGACGCGCCAGCTGGCCGAGGCGCGGGCCACCGCCGACCGGAGCATGGCGGCGCTCGAGGCCGCGCGTGGCCACCTGCAGACCATCCTGGACAACCTGACGGCGGGGGTGATCGTGCTCGATGCGGACGGTGTCGTCCAGTCGAGCAACCCGGGTGCGACGCGCATCCTGCGCGCGCCGCTGGCGGCCTACGAGGGCCGGCCCATGGCCGAGGCGCCGGGGCTGGCGGAGTTCGCCCAGGAGGTGCAGCGGCACTTCGACCGCTTCGCCCTGGAGCGGGGCGACCACCATGGGCTGGACCACTGGCAGCATGCCTTCGAGCTGCACGGCAGCGGCGAAGGGCTGTCCCAGCAGGGCACCAACCTCGTGGCGCGTGGTGCCGAGCTGCCGGATGGGCTGCGGCTGCTGGTGTTCGACGACATCTCCGAGATCGTCTCGGCCCAGCGCGCCCAGGCCTGGGGCGAGGTCGCGCGGCGCCTGGCGCACGAGATCAAGAACCCGCTCACGCCGATCCAGCTGTCGGCCGAGCGGCTGGAGCTCAAGCTCGACGGCAAGCTGCCGCCGGCCGAGCAGGCGGTGTTGTCCAAGTCGGTGCGCACCATCGTCGACCAGGTCGACGCCATGAAGCGCCTGGTGAACGAGTTTCGCGACTACGCACGCCTGCCGACGGCGCAGCTGCAGCCGCTGGACCTGAACCTGCTGGTGCAGGACGTGCTGCAGCTCTACGGCGCGGAGAACGCCAGCGTGCCGGTGCGCGCCGAGCTCGATCCCGACTGCCCGCCGGTGGCAGGCGACGCGCAGCAGCTGCGCCAGGTGGTGCACAACCTGCTGCAAAACGCCCAGGACGCGACGCTGCAGCTGGCCCGCCCGGCCGGCGAGGCGCCGCCGCCCGTGCGCATCTGCACCCGCTGGAGCGAGGCGGCGCAGCGCGTGCGCCTGCTGGTGATCGACCATGGGCCGGGCTTTGCGCCGCACGTGCTGCAGCGCGCCTTCGAGCCCTACGTGACGACCAAGTCGCGCGGCACGGGGCTGGGCCTGGCGGTGGTCAAGAAGATCGCCGACGAGCATGGCGCGCGCATCGAACTGAGCAACCGCACCACCGACGGCGTGGTGGGCGGCGCGCAAGTCTCGTTATCATTCGCCCCTGTAGCAACGCCGCCGTGACGGCACTCCTGCCCGCAACGGCGCATTTCGATCCATGGCAAATATCTTGGTGGTGGACGACGAGCTCGGTATCCGGGATCTGTTGTCGGAAATTCTCAACGACGAAGGCCACAGCGTCGACCTGGCCGAGAACGCGGGGCAGGCGCGCGAGGCCCGGCTGAACGGCAACTATGACCTGGTGCTGCTGGACATCTGGATGCCCGACACCGACGGGGTGACGCTGCTCAAGGAGTGGTCCACCTCGGGGATGCTGACCATGCCGGTGATCATGATGAGTGGCCATGCCACCATCGACACGGCGGTGGAGGCGACCCGCATCGGCGCCTTCTCCTTCCTGGAAAAGCCGATCACCCTGCAAAAGCTGCTCAAGGCGGTGGAGCAGGGACTGGCGCGCAACCTGCCAAGCGCTCCCGCCCCCGCGGCGGTGTCCCAGCCAGTGGCTGCCGGACCGGGCGGAGGCTCGGTGCTGGTGTTGCCCGTGGGCGGCCACAAGGACGCGGCGGCCATCCAGGCAGGCGCGGCGGACACCGGCCCGCTGCCGCACCAGGGCTTCAACCTCGACCGCCCGCTGCGCGAGGCGCGCGACAGCTTCGAGAAGGCCTACTTCGAGTTCCACCTGGCGCGCGAGGGCGGCTCCATGACGCGCGTGGCAGAGAAGACCGGGCTGGAGCGCACGCACCTGTACCGCAAGCTGCGCCAGCTGGGCGTGGACCTGGGGCGGAGCAAGCGAAACGCCTCCTCGTGAGGAGACGCAGCGGTTTTTCTTGCCGAGGCCCGTTTTTTCAGGTTAGAATCACAGTCTTTCAGGCCCGGTAGCTCAGTTGGTAGAGCAGAGGATTGAAAATCCTTGTGTCGGCGGTTCGATTCCGTCCCAGGCCACCACTATTCAGCGCCCAACTGTTCTCAGTTGGGCGTTTTCATTTGTGGATTCCGCCCGTCACGCGGGGCTCCCGGCCATTCTGACCTGCCCCCTTTAGACGTGCCAGTGTTTAGTCAGCGAGTCCAAGGTTATGGAGACTACTTGATCTCCTGTGACTGCCGAGCATCGCTGGCGCGCAGGCGATGCTCGGCGGCGAACTTGGCCGGCGGGATGCGCCCCGGCGAGCTGTGCGGACGCTGCTCGTTGTAGTCGCGCCGCCAACAGGCGATCTCCTGGCGGGCCTGCGCGAGCGTCTCGAACCAGTGCTCATTGAGGCACTCATCCCTGAATTTGCCGTTGAAGCTCTCAATGTAGGCGTTCTGCGTTGGGCAGCCTGCGTCGTTGAGCAAATGCCGAACGCCCCGGGCCGCCGCCCAGGCCATGAACGCCCGGCTGGTGAACTCCGGCCCCTGGTCTGTGCGGATCGCCCGCGGGTAGCCCCTGAACTGGGCGGCCTGGTCTAGCAGTCGAGTCACATACTCCCCGCCTATGCCGTGATCCACGGCGATGTCCACGCACTCGCGGCTGAAGTCATCCACCAGCGTGAGGCACTTGATCCGTCGACCGTTGGACAGGGCACGTCACGCAGACCGGCGTGATCTCGACGACCCACGAATCGCCGTTTTCCCTCGGCAACGCCGGATGCTGCGTGATGCGGTACAGGCCGCTCCGCAGGTCGCACGCGTCCCTCTTTGCAAGTTCGACGTTTCGGCCCAGATCCCGCGACCGCTGCTGCTCGCGGTTGCGCTGCACGTACTCGGGCCGGGCGTCGCGGTAGTTGCGCCAGTAGTCCTGGTTGCGCTGCGACCACGCCTGCTGGGCGGCACGCTGGTTGATCCGGTAGTCGGGATCGGACTGGAGCTTGGCCCGCTGCCACTGTCGCTTGCGGGCGCGCTGGCAGTCGGGCGCGGAACAGAAGGCTTGGTCGGGAACTTGCGGGCGGGGTTTGAAGGGCTCGCCGCAGCAGGTGCAGTGTCGGGTCATCGTCGGGGTCTCCATGCAAATCCGCACGGAAGCCGCGATCGATCACCGTCGCCGGATGATCACGCGGGCGATCAGGCGCTCATGGGAGCGAGGCCGCGCGATTACTCATGGGCGATCACTTCCATGTAGGGCCGCATCACATTGGCGACCCGGCACACCTTGGCGTACCGCCACAGATCGTCCGCCGACGCCTTGCGCGCCCTCCAGGCATCTTTCAGCGCCTCCATCGCCACATCCAGACCGATCTTGTTGCGGTGCTTGAAGCAGTCCACGACCGTCTTGGCCGCGCTGTAGACCCGCAGGGTCACGCCGTCGCCCCGGTGTTCCTCGATGCCTGCTGCGTGGGCATCACCCGTCATCTGCACCATCCTGATCGGCGGCCAATCGATGCGCGGCGCGTGGCAGCCGCGCGGCATGGCGATCCAGACCTGGCGTGGCAGTTGGGTGGTCAGCCCGTGGAATTGCAGCGCGGACAGCAGGCAGAACACGGCCTGCGGCGCTTTGGCCGCCACCACCACGAGGCTTTCGTGTTCCGAGACCGGATGGCCGGGTAGGCGATAGAGGCCGCGCCCGACCCGGTCCAGCAGGCCGGCGGCGATCAGGCGCGTCAGGACAACCCGGGGCGCGTCGATGGCCTCCAGATCGCTGGCGCGCAGCAAACCCTTCTGGCTGGCCAGATCGAGCACGCGCTGGCTGTGGGTGTGGGCATGTTCCATATATTCTCTCAATGTAGCATTTTGGAGAAAATTAGGAACAGCGCGCAGCTGGATGCGGCGATTAGCCGCCGCATTCGCCGCATATTGCGCGGAGAATGACTTGCCTTTGCGGCGAATAAGGTGTTTAATCTCCGCATGGATAGCGGAGAAAAACTTTACATCTGGCAGGCCGACGACTGGCCGAAATGGCGCTACGACCTGGCCGCGCTGACCGGGCCGCTGACCGAGGTCAGCCGTGCCCAGGGCGTGCTGCTGGGTCGTCTGGCCGACGTGGGGTTGGCGCTGCGCGACCAGGCCAGCCTCGCCGCGCTGACGGAGGACGTGGTCAAGACCAGCGAAATCGAAGGCGAAGTGCTGAACGTGGAATCCGTGCGCTCGTCCATCGCCCGGCGTCTGGGCGTGGACATCGGCGCGGTCGCGCCGGTGGATCGGCACGTCGAAGGCGTCGTGGAGATGGTGCTCGATGCCACCTCGCGCAGCGCCGAACCGCTGACCGTCGAGCGCCTGTTCGGATGGCACGCGGCCTTGTTCCCGACTGGCTACTCCGGCATGAGCAAGCTCACCGTGGGCCAGTGGCGCGACGATGCCGCCGGGCCGATGCAGGTAGTTTCCGGCCCGGTGGGGCGACGCAAGATTCACTTCCAGGCACCGCCCGCCGATGCGCTGCCCGCCGAAACAGCGCGCTTCTTGGCGTGGGCCAACGCGGACACCGGCGAGCCCGCACTCATCAAGGCCGGGCTGGCGCATCTGTGGTTCGTGACGCTGCACCCCTTCGACGATGGCAACGGCCGCATCGCGCGCGCCGTGGGCGACCTGTTCCTCGCCCGCGCCGACGGCAGCCCGCAACGCTTCTACAGCCTGTCGGCGCAAATCCAGCGCGAGCGCAAGGACTACTACGACGTGCTCGAACGCACGCAGAAGGGCACGCTCGACGCCACCGGCTGGCTGTCGTGGTTCCTCGACACACTCGGGCGCGCCGTCACCAGCGCACAGTCCACGCTGGATGCCGTGCTGGTCAAAGCACGCTTCTGGCAACGCTGTGCGGGCACGCCGTTGAACGAGCGGCAGGTGAAACTGCTCAACCGCCTGCTCGACGGCTTCGAAGGCAAGCTCACCAGCAGCAAGTGGGCCGCAATCGCCAAGTGCTCGCCCGACACCGCGCTGCGCGACATCACACAGTTGCTGGACCTGGGCGTGTTGAAGAAATCGCCCGGCGGCGGGCGTAGCACCGGCTACGAACTGGCGGACTGAAGTGCATCGACGTCTGCGTCCACGTTGTTGCGGCACGGACGCAGGTGATGCACCTCCCAGCGGAAGACTTCTTGGATGCTGAAGCGGATGACGTCGCCGTTCGCCATCCTGTAGAAAGGAATGCCGAGCCGGCGGCGTTCCTGATTCTGATGAAGCCAGTGAGCGGGCAGTCCAGTGATGTCGGCCACTTCCTTGGCGGAGTAGAAAATCTGATCGCGCCGGCCGGGTCGCTGCTGCATCATCTGCTCGATGGCGTCTTCACGCGCCGTGGGCGAGGACTCGGACAAGGCGCGTCCGGCGCTGGATCTCCATGTCACCTGCGCCTTGCGCTCGAAGGCCTCGACCTCCATCAGGAGGTAGCGGACAGACCTGCCGATGTGCCATGCGGGCGGGCCGATGCCCTCCGAGCGCCAGCGTTGCAGCGTCTTGGGCGAGAGGTTCCACCTCGAGCACAACTGCGTTTCGTTGAGAACCGGATACTTGATTGGCGGTTCATCCGGGCCGGTGTCGGCGCGGCGGGCAGTGGAGTCAGCCTTGGGTTTCATCATGCGCCTCCGTCAGGGCGGCCTCGGCTGCCCCAAGGCTGCCGTACTGCGCGATGAACGCGAAGGCCTCGTTGAGGTAGTACCGCTTCGGCTCGGGCGTGGCTGGCACCTGAGGTTCGACGACGGGCGTCGCCGCCGTCAATGGCGGCAAGGCAGCGTCGTTGGGCATCCCCTGGCGGTTTGCCTGCTCATAGGCCACGATTTCAGCCACCGCGTAGCGGACGGCCTTGGAAAGCTTGAAGTACGGTGGGCCGCGCTCTTCGCTGCGCCAGCGTTGCAAGGTCCTGATGCTGATGTTCCAGCGCAAGGCAAGTTCGGTTTCGGTGAAGGCAGGTTCGGTCAACATGGCGCTCCTTTCGTCGTTCGTGCCGGGCATTACGGCGGCGAACGCGACGAAAGCCAAGTTGCAGGCCCGGAAGCGCCCCGCATTGGCGACGGCTGCGAGTGCCAATTGGCCTCTCTGAACTTCCGGTCGTGGGCATGTGCGGGGGCGCGGAATCCTTCCCCGGAATCGCGCGCATATGGCGGGGTTTCCGACCCGTGGCGAGGCACAGCGGAGAAGCGGGTTTCGTTTCTTGTTAAACTACGCCACCAGACAAAAAGCCTTGCAAATCCACAGGTTGGCAAGGCGCCAAGCAGACAAGCGACCTCCCGAAGAGGTCGCTTTTTTGTTTTCTGGCGCAGGATGGGCGGCGCTTTCACAAGCCCACGGGTCCCCGAAGGCGGCGCCACGAAAAACCGGCCTGTCGTTGCCGACCAGGCCGGTGGGCGAAGCGCGCGGCAGCACCATCGGCCTGCCGCA
>NZ_ALEE01000323.1 GCF_000282995.1 Melaminivora alkalimesophila | reverse complement strand
GGCCTGCCGCAGCGGCTGGCTTCAGCCGCCGGCTGCGGGCGCTGGTTCTTCCCCTTCGCCCTCTGCCTTCGGGGCGGCGGGTTCTTCGAAGCTGGCGCCGGCGGCATTCGCCATGTAGGCGACCGCGCGGGCGATCTCCAGGTCGCTGAACTCACCGCCGCCCTGGGGCGCCATGGCGCCCTTGCCGTTCAGTGCCGAATGCACCAGCGCGTCGAAACCGGTCTCGATGCGCGGCACCCAGGCGGCCGCATCGCCCAGCTTGGGTGCGCCGGCCGCGCCGGTGGCGTGGCAGGCGGCGCACTGGCCCTGGTACACCGCCTCGCCGGCGCGCAGCGGACGGTTCGCGTCGCGCACCTCGACCAGGCCCACCTTCTGGATGCGCTGCGCCACCGCCAGCTCGGGGTTGGCGGCGCCCATGCCGGGCTTGTGGCCGGAAGTCACGTACATCACCAGCCCGATGATGGCGAACACGGGCAGCACGAAGGCGAAGATGACGGTGGCCAGCAGCTGCTTGGGCGTCTTGATGGGCCCGGAGTGGCCTGCGTCGTGGGTGTCGCTCATCGGGAAGTCCTCGGAAAATTATGGTAGGGCAGATGCGAAAAACAGCCGTCGATTATAAGAGTCGTCTCCCGCAGGCGGGGCGCCCACCCGGCGCCCTCAACCCCCTGCCGCGGGCGGAGCCGCCCTCGCTGCCGTGCCGCTCGCCTCGTTCCAGCCGCCGCCGAGCACCCTGTAGAGCATCACCTGGTTCTGCAGCTGCTGCAGCTGCGTGAGCACCAGCGCCTGCTGCGTGGCGAACAGCGAGCGCTGGGCGTCGAGCACGTCCAGGTAGCTGGCGACGCCGTTGCGGTAGCGCAGCTCGGACAGCTCCAGCCGCTTGGCGTCGGCCTCGGCCTGGGCGCGCTGGGCCTGCAGCTGCTCCTGCAGCGTGGCGCGCCCGGCGAGCGCGTCCGAGACTTCGCGGAAGGCCGTCTGGATGGCCTTCTCGTACTGCGCCACCGCGATCTCGCGCCCGACCCGCGCCGCCTCCAGGCCCGCCTGGTTGCGGCCCGCGTCGAACAGCGGCACGGCCAGTTGCGGCGCTAGCGAGAAGGCCCAGGAGCCGCCCTTGAAGAGGCCGGAGAGCTCGTCGCTCACCGTGCCGACAGTGGCGGTGAGCGAGATGCGCGGGAAGAAGGCCGCGCGCGCCGCGCCGATGTTGGCGTTGGCGCCGATCAGGAGCTGCTCGGCCTGGCGGATGTCCGGGCGGCGCTCCAGCAGCTCGGACGGCAGGCCGGCGCGCAGCGGCTGCATGGGCGCGGCGTCGATCAGGCGCGAGGAGGGCAGGCTGGCGCGGATGTCGTCCGGCAGGGGTTGGCCGAGCAACAGCACCAGCGCGTTCTCGTCGAGCATGCGCTGGCGCTGCTGCTGGGCGTAGGTGGCGCGCGCCGCCTCGGCCAGGCTGGTCGCCTGGCGGTTGTCGAGCTCGGAGCTGACGCCGTGCTCCAGGCGCAGGCGCGTGAGCTTGACTGATTCCTCGCGCGTGGCGAGGGTGCGGCGCGAGATGTCGAGCAGCTCCTCGTCGGCCAAGAGCGCGAGCCAGCCCGAGGCGACGGCCGACACCAGGCTGATCTGCGCCGCCTTGCGGCCTTCGGCGCTGGCGAGGTACTGGGCGAGCGCCTGCTCCTTCAGAGCAGCGATGCGTCCGAAGAAGTCGATCTCCCAAGCCGTCACGCCCAGCCCGACCTGGAACAGGTTGCCGTACTGGCCGGTGGCGGCGTTCGGCTGGCGCGTGCCGCTGG
>NZ_ALEE01000322.1 GCF_000282995.1 Melaminivora alkalimesophila | reverse complement strand
CGCGTGCCGCTGGCCACGCCCGCCACGGTCGGGAACTCGTCGGCGCGGCGGATCTGGAACTGCGCGCGCGCCTGCTCGACGTTGAGCATGGCCACGCGCAGGTCGCGGTTGTTGCCCAGCGCCATGCCGATCAGGCGCTGCAGGCGCGGGTCGGTGAAGTAGTCCTTCCAGTCGATCTCGGCCGCGGCGCGCAGGCCGTCGGCGGCGTCGGCGTCGGCGTCGGCAAGCGCATAGCCGGGCGCGACCGGCGCCGCCGGGCGCTCGTGGGCGGGGATGAAACTGCAGCCTGCCAGCGCGAGGCCGGCCAGCAGGGGAGGCAGTGCGTGCGCAGTGCGGCGCGCGCGGGGGGCTGGCTTCCTGGGCATGAAGTGGCTCTTTCTTTGCGGAATCGGGTTCGTCAGGCGTCGCTGCGGTGCTGCAGGGCCATCTTGGCGTCGTGCTCGCGCTGGCGCTGGCTGCCCTTGAAGAAGCTGCGCACCAGCACGAAGAACACGGGCACGAAGAGCACCGCCAGGATGGTGCCGGTGATCATCCCGCCGATCACGCCGGTGCCGATGGCGCGCTGGCTGGCTGAGCTCGCGCCCGAGGCCAGGAACAGCGGCAGCACGCCCAGCGTGAACGCCAGCGAGGTCATGACGATGGGGCGAAAGCGCAGCTGCGCCGCCTCCAGCGCGGCCTCGACGGCGCTCTTGCCCTGCGCCTGCAGGTCCTTGGCGAACTCGATGATCAGGATGGCGTTCTTCGCCGAAAGGCCGATGATCGTCACCAGGCCGATCTGGAAATACACGTCGTTGGACAGGCCGCGCAGCAGCGTCGCCAGCAGCACGCCGAGCACGCCCAGCGGCACCACCAGCAGCACCGAGAACGGGATCGACCAGCTCTCGTAGAGCGCCGCCAGGCACAGGAACACCGCCAGCAGCGAGAAGGCGTAGAGCACCATGGCCTGGCCGCCGGCGAGCTTTTCCTCGCGCGACTGGCCGGTCCACTCGAAGCCGAAGCCTTCGGGCAGCTGCGCCGCCAGGCGCTCCATCTCCTGCATGGCCTCGCCCGTGCTGTAGCCGGGCGCGGCGCCGCCGGCGATCTTCATGGCCGGGTAGCCGTTGTAGCGCACGGTCTGCATGGCGCCGGTGACCCAGCGCGTGGAGGCGAAGGTGGACAGCGGCACGAGCCGGCCCTGGTTGTTCGCCACCGGCAGGTCGAGGATGTCCTCGGGCTGCATGCGCGCCTGGGCGTCGGCCTGCACCACCACGCGCTGCAGCCGGCCCTGGTTCGGGAAGTCGTTGATGTAGGACGAGCCGAGCGCGGTGGCGAGGGTGCTGCTGATGCTGTCGAAGGACACGCCCAGGGCGTTGGCCTTGTCGCGGTCGATGTCGATCTGCATCTGCGGCGCGTCTTCCATGCCGTCCGGGCGCACGCCCGCCAGCACCTTGCTCTGTGAGGCCATGCCCAGCAGCTGGTTGCGCGCGGCGACCAGCGCCTCATGGCCCTTGCTGCCCCGGTCCTGCAGGCGGAAGGTGAAGCCGGCGGCCACGCCCAGCTCTGGGATGGGTGGCGGGCTGATGGCGAAGATGAAGGCGTCGCGAAAGCCGTAGAGCGCGCCGGTGGCGCGGGCCGC
>NZ_ALEE01000321.1 GCF_000282995.1 Melaminivora alkalimesophila | reverse complement strand
CGCGGGCCGCCAGCGCCTCGGCCGACTGGCCCGCGCCGCGGCGCTCGCTCCAGTCCTTGAGCGTCACGAAGGCGAGGCCAGCGTTCTGGCCCTGGCCGGAAAACGAGAAGCCCGCCACCGTGACGATGTTCGCCACCTCGGGCTGCGCCAGCATGAATTCCTCGACCTGGGCCATGGCGGCCTGCGTGCGCGGCAGCGAGGCGCCCGGCGGCAGCTGCACGTTGGTGATCACGAAGCCCTGGTCCTCGTTGGGCAGGAAGGAGGTCGGCAGGCGCGTGTAGACCAGCGCCACCGCGCCGATGAGCGCCGCGTAGATGACCATCATGCGCCCGCCGCGGCGCACCATGCGCGACAGGCCGGACTCGTAGCGCTGGGTGGTGCGCCTGAAGCCGCGGTTGAACCAGCCGAAGAAGCCGCGCTTGTCCTGGTGGCCTTCCTTGACGGGCTTGAGCAGCGTGCCGCACAGCGCGGGCGTGAGCGACAGCGCCATGAAGGCCGAGAACGCGATGGAGGCGCCCATGGTCACGGCAAACTGCCGGTAGATGTTGCCGGTGGAGCCGGCGAAGAAGGCCAGCGGCACGAACACCGAGATCAGCACCACCGTCACGCCGACGACGGCGCCGGAGATCTGGCCCATGGCCTTGCGCGTGGCGGCCAGCGGCGGCAGGCCTTCCTCGCTCATGATGCGCTCGACGTTCTCGACCACCACGATGGCGTCGTCCACCACGATGCCGATCACCAGCACCATGCCGAACATGGTCAGCACGTTGATGGAAAAGCCCAGGGCCAGCAGCGTGGCGAAGGTGCCGAGCAGCGCCACCGGCACGACGATGGTCGGGATGATGGTGTAGCGGAAGTTCTGCAGGAACAGGAACATCACCAGGAACACCAGCGCCACCGCCTCCAGCAGCGTCTCGACCACCTTCTCGATGGAGACGGCGATGAAGGTGGAGGTGTCATAGGGGATGGTGTACGTCACGCCCTGCGGGAAGTATTGCTGCAGTTCCTCGAGCTTGGCCTTGACGGCGTCGGCCGTGGCCAGCGCGTTGGCGGTCGAGGTGAGCTGCACGCCCATGCCCACCGAGGGGCTGCCATTCAGGCGCGCGCTGGTGCTGTAGTCCTGCGCGCCCAGCTCGATGCGCGCCACGTCCTTCAGGCGCACCGTCGAGCCGTCGGTGTTGGCGCGCAGCACCACGCGGCCGAACTCTTCCGGCGTGGACAGCTGGCCCTTGACGACGATGGTCGCCGTCATGGTCTGCCCGGCAGCGCTGGGCAGGTCGCCCAGGTTGCCGGCCGAGACCTGCACGTTCTGCGCGCGGATGGCGGCGTTGACCTGCGCGAGCGACAGGTCGAAGGCCTTCAGGCGGGCAGGATCGACCCAGATGCGCATCGCGCGCTCGGCGCCGAACTGCGTGACCGCGCCGACGCCCGGCAGGCGCTGCAGCTCGGGCACCACGTTGCGCGCCGCATAGTCGTTCAGCGCCTCGATGCTCACGTCCGGGTTGTCCGAGGTGAGCACCGAGAACAGCAGGAAGTTCGAGCGCGACTTGTCCACGCGCACGCCTTGCTGCGTGACGGCCGCAGGCAGGCGCGGCGTGGCGCGCGACAGGCGGTTTTGCACGTCCACCTGCGCCAGGTCGTCGTCCGTGCCCGGCTCGAAGCTCAGCACGATGGAGCCGGTGCCGTTGGCCTGGCTGGTGGACTCGATGTAGGCCAGGCCGCTGGCGCCGTTCATCTCGCGCTCGATGACGGACAGCACGCTGTCTTCCAGCGTCTGGGCGGTGGCGCCGGGGTAGGCGACGGAGATCTGGATGGTGGGCGGCGCCACCGCCGGGTACTGCGCGATCGGCAGCCGGGTGATGGAGACCGCGCCCAGCACCATGATGAAGATGGCGATCACCCACGCGAAGATGGGGCGCTCGATGAAGAACTTGGCCATGTGCCGCGCTCCTGTTTGTTTTTCTGGTTACTGGCTGGCGGCGGGGGCGGCTTCGGGCTGGGCGGCGCCCGCGGCCGGGGCGGCAGCGCCCGGCGCCTGCCACGGCACGGGGGTGACGACGATCGGGTCGCCCGGCTTGCCGCGCGGCAGCTTCTGGAAGCCGTCGACCATGACCTGCTCGCCGGCCTGCAGGCCGCCGGTCACCACCCAGTTGCTGCCCTGGGCGGGGCCGAGCTTGACGGGGCGCGGCGCCACCCGGCCGCCCTCGCCGACGACCAGCACCGTGTCACCGCTGGCGGAGCGGGTCACGGCCTGCTGGGGCAGCAGCACGCCGCCCTCCACCTGCGCCTGCTCCAGGCGCACACGCACGTACAGCCCCGGCAGCAGCGAGCGATCCGGGTTGGGCACCTCGGCGCGCAGGCTGACCTGGCCACTGCTCGGATCCACCGTCAGGTCGGTGAACAGCAGGCGGCCCTTTTGCGGATGGGTGCTGCCATCTTCGAGCAGCACGCTCAGGTCCGCGCCGCCACCGCTGGCCTGGCGGTACTGCCCGCTGGCCACCGCGGCGCGCAGCCTGAGGGCGTCGGCAGCCGATTGCGTGAAGTTGATGTAGAGCGGGTCGATCTGCTGGATCACCGCCAGCTCGGTGGGGCTGCCCTGGCCCACCAATGCGCCTTCCGTCACCAGCGAGCGGCCGATGCGCCCCGAGATGGGCGCCGTCACGGTGGCGTAGCCGAGGTTGATACTGGCGGTGGTGACGGCGGCGCGCGCGGCCGCCAGATTCGCCTCGGCGGTCTTCTGGGCGGCCACGGCGTTGTCGTACTCCTGGCGGCTGATGGCGTTCACCTCGACCAGCGGGCGGTAGCGCTCCGCCAGGGCCTTGGCCTGACCCAGGCTGGCTTCTGCTTGGGCCACGCTCGCCCGCGCCTGGGCCAGGGTGGCTTCGTAGGGCGCGCTGTCGATCAGGTACAGCTTCTGGCCGGCCTTGACGTCACTGCCCTCGGTGAACAGGCGCTTCTGGACGATGCCGGCGGCGCGGGCCCGCACCTGCGCCACGCGCGAGGCCTCCAGCCGGCCCGGCAGCTCGGTCACCAGGCCCACGTTGCCCGGCTGCACCGTGACCACGCCGACCTGCGGCGGGGG
>NZ_ALEE01000320.1 GCF_000282995.1 Melaminivora alkalimesophila | reverse complement strand
CCCCGCCGGCAGCGGCGGCGGGCGCCTCCTCCTTCTTGCCGCATGCGCCCAGCACGAGCGCGCCAGCCAGGGCGAGGGCCAGCAGGGACAGGGACGGGCGGGCGGCGGGCGGGGGCGACAGGGGGTGCATGAGGGTCCTCGAGAGGGTCGTTGGCGTTCTTGAAGAAGCAATGCGGGCGCGTTCCCGCAAGGGGGCGATTATACATACATTCATGAATGTATAATGCAGCCCTCGGGCGCGGCCGTCGCCGCATTCCGGTCAAGGGAGATCATTCATCCATGGCACGACGCACCAAGGACGATGCGGATGCTACGCGCAACAGCCTGCTCGACGCCGCCGAGCGGGTGTTCTACGACAAGGGCGTGGCGCGCGCCTCGCTCAACGAAATCGCCCAGGCCGCCGGCGCGACCCGCGGCGCCATCTACTGGCACTTCAAGGACAAGGTCGATCTGTTCAACGCGATGGTGGAGCGCGTGACGCTGCCGCTGGAGGCGGCCTTCGGCGCGGACGAGCCGCCGGCCGGAACGGACCCGCTGCAGCGGCTGCGCTCCATGGTGGCGCGGCTCTTCACGGTCATCGAGAATGACGCGCACGCGCGGCGCGTGTTCGAGATCGCGATGTACCGGGTCGAGTACGTGAGCGAGCTCAGCAGCGTGCGCGAGCGGCACCTGGCGTCGCTGGCGCGCTTTCACGCGCTGCTCGCGCGCGACCTGCAGGAGGCGGCGCAGCAGGCGGGCGTGGCGCTGCCGATGGAATTGGGCGCGGCGGCCACCGGGCTGCAGGGGTTGTTCGACGGACTGCTGCAGGCCTGGATCCTGGGCGGCGCGCCCTTCCCCCTGGCCGACATGGGCCGCCAAGTGGTGGACGTGTACCTGCGCGGGCTGGGCCTGGTGCCCTGACAGTCGTGCGATAATCTCTCGCTTGCTTGGCGCGCGGTCTGCACGGCCCCGCGCCACGCGCCTTTTCCAGCGGCTGTAGCTCAGTGGATAGAGTGTTGGCCTCCGAAGCCAAAGGTCGTGGGTTCGATCCCCGCCAGCCGCGCCAAGCCTGCCTGCGTCTTGCCAGGCACCGGCCCCGCTTCTCCGTGCATACCCCTGTTTGACACTTGGGCGACTCTCGCCGCCCACGCCAGCGCCTAGCATCGTCTCCGAAGGGGATGGCCGCGCTGCGATCCGCCCTTCGTTCCCGAGACAACGACGATGGAGACACCGCCCACCCGGGCGGGGCGAGACGATGACCGCAGCCCTGATGGCCGGCGCACCTTCGCAGGTGACGCTGGAGGAAAAGTACGAGCTCACGAGCGGCTGGACCTTCATGTCCGGCACCCAGGCGCTGGTGCGCCTGCCGCTGCAGCAGCGCCTGCGCGACCAGGCGGCGGGCCGGAACACGGCCGGCTTCATCAGCGGCTATCGGGGCTCGCCCCTGGGGCGCTACGATATGGAGCTGTGGCGCAACCGCGCACGGCTCGAACAGCACCACATCCACTTCCAGCCGGGCGTCAACGAAGACTTGGCGGCCACCGCCGTGTGGGGCTCCCAGCACGTGGGCACCTTCCCCGGGGCTCGCTACGAGGGCGTCTTCAGCATCTGGTATGGCAAGACGCCGGGGGTGGACCGCAGCGCCGACGTGCTGCGCCATGCCAACGCGGCCGGCACTTCGGCCTGGGGCGGGACGCTCGCGCTGTGCGGAGACGACCACGCCGCCAAGTCGTCCACGCAGGCCGCGCAGTCGGACCACATCCTGATCGCCACCGGGATTCCCATCCTCTATCCGGCCAACGTGCAGGACATCCTGGACTTCGGCCTGCACGGCATCGCCATGAGCCGCCACGCGGGTTGCTGGGTGGCGCTGAAGCTGGTCACCGACGTGGTCGAGTCCTCGGGCAGCGTGCAGGTGGGTGTGGACCAGCCGCAGATCGAGCCGGTCGCACCCCTGGCCGGCCAGCCGGCCGACGGGCTGAACATCCGTCGCTTCGACGGGCCGCTGCAGCAGGAGGCGCGGCTGTACGAGCACAAGCTGCACGCCGCGCTCGAGTACGCGCGCGCCAACCGGCTCAACCGCGTGGTGCTGGACGGTGCCGGCGCGCGGGTGGGCATCGTCACGGCCGGCAAGAGCTACACCGACGTGCGCCAGGCGCTGCTGGAACTCGGCCTGGAGGACGCCGGGGAGACGTCCGTGCGTCTGTTGAAGGTGGGCATGGTCTGGCCGCTCGACCCGCACGCCATCGAGGAGTTCGCCCAGGGGCTCGATACCCTGGTGGTGGTCGAGGAAAAGCGTTCGGTCCTGGAGGGGCAGCTCAAGTCGATCCTGTTCGACTGCGAGTCGCTGCGGCACGTGCGCGTGGTCGGCAAGTACCACGGCGCCAGCGAATGGGCGCGCACGCGCGGCGAGCCCGGCCTGCCGTCCACGGGCGAGTTGTCGCCCACCGGGATCGCGGCGCTGCTGGCGCGCCTGCTGGAACTGCCCGGCTGCGCCGCGCACCCGGTGGCGTCGGCGCCGCGCGGCGGCCCGGTGCGCATGCCCAACTTCTGCTCGGGCTGCCCGCACAACACTTCCACGCAGCTGCCTGCCGGCAGCCGGGCGCTGGCGGGCATCGGCTGCCA
>NZ_ALEE01000319.1 GCF_000282995.1 Melaminivora alkalimesophila | reverse complement strand
GCTGCCACGCCATCGCCAGCCTGCAGCGGCCGCAGACCACCGGCACCATCTCGCACATGGGTGGCGAGGGCGTGATGTGGGTCGGGCAGGCGCCCTTTACCGACGAGCAGCACGTCTTTGCCAACCTGGGCGACGGCACCTATTTCCACTCGGGCTTCTTGGCGATCCGCCAGGCGGTGGCCGCCAAGGTGCGCATCACCTACAAGCTGCTGGTCAACGGTTTCGTTTCCATGACCGGCGGGCAGCC
>NZ_ALEE01000318.1 GCF_000282995.1 Melaminivora alkalimesophila | reverse complement strand
CCGGCGGGCAGCCGGTGGACGGCGAGCTGTCGGTGCCGCAGATGGCGGCGGAGCTGTTGGCTGAAGGGGTGGGGCGCGTGGTCGTGGTGGCGGACGAGCCGGGGCGCTACGACGGCGTGCGCCTGCCCGAGGGTGTGCGGGTGGAGCATCGCAGCGCGCTGGAGCAGGTGCAGCGTGAGCTGCGCGAGTTCCCGGCGGTGTCGGTGCTGATCTACGACCAGATGTGCGCCACCGAGCGCCGCCGCATGCGCAAGCGCGGTCAGTACCCCGACCCGGACAAGCGCACCTTCATCAACGCCGCGGTCTGCGAGGGCTGCGGCGATTGCAGCCAGAAGTCCAACTGCATGTCGGTCGAGCCGATCGACACCGAGCTGGGGCGCAAGCGGCGCATCAACCAGTCCTCGTGCAACAAGGATTTCTCCTGCGTCGAGGGCTTCTGCCCCAGCTTCGTGACCCTGACTGGGGCGCAGCCGCGCCGCGGCAAGGCGCGCAGCCTGCCCGAGCAGGACATGGCGCTGCCCGAGCCGACGCTCGCGGCGCTCGATGGCGCGCGCCCCTACGGCGTGCTGGTGACGGGGATCGGCGGCACCGGCGTGGTGACCATCGGCGCCATCCTGGGCATGGCGGCGCACCTGGACGGCAAGGCCGCGAGCACCCTGGACGTGACCGGGCTGGCGCAGAAGTACGGCGCCGTGATGTCGCACATCCGCATCGCCAGCCACGCCGGACAGCTGCATTCCGCGCGGCTGGCCAGCGGCGAGGCCGACCTGGTGGTGGGCTGCGACCTGGTGGTCAGCGCCGGCGACGAGGCGCTGTCCAAGTGCCGCGCCGGCCGCACGCGGGTGGTCGTCGACACCGGCGTCGCGCCCACCAGCGAGTTCACGCAGAACCCCGACTGGCGCCTCGATGGGCAGGCGCTGCAGGAGCGCATCCGCGCGACCCTCGGGGCGCAGGAGGATCTGCAGGCGGTGGCTGCCACGCGGCTGGCGGTGGAGCTGATGGGCGACACCATCGCCGCCAACATGTTCCTGCTGGGTTTTGCCTGGCAGCGCGGCTGGCTGCCGGTGGCGCGCCAGGCGATCGAGCAGGCCATCGCCCTCAACGGCGTGAGTGTGGTTTTCAACCTCAAGAGCTTCCTCTGGGGCCGCCGCGCGGCGCACGATGGGGAAGCCGTGCATCGGCTGGCGCAGCCGGCGGAGGTGGCGCAGCTGCGCCCGCTGCTCACGCGGCTGGACGACGTCGTCGAGGACCGCAGCGCCCGCCTGACCGAGTGGCAGAACGCTGCCTACGCGGCGCGCTACCGCGATCTGGTGCAGCGCGTGGCGGAGGCCGAGCGCGCGGCCGGAGGCGGCGACGCCCTGGCGCTGGCCGTGGCGCGCAACTACCACAAGCTGCTGGCCTACAAGGACGAGTTCGAGGTCGCGCGCCTGTACAGCACGCCCGAGTTCCGCGCCGAGCTGCAGCAGGCCTTCGAGGGCGACTTCCGGCTGCACTTCCACCTGGGCGCCTGGCCGTTCGCGCGCAAGGACCCGGCAACCGGCGCAGTGCGCAAGCGCGAGCTGGGGCCCTGGGCCTGGCGGGCGCTGCAGGTGCTGGCGCGGCTGCGCGGCCTGCGCGGCACGGTGCTCGATCCCTTCCGCGGCAATGCCGAGCGCCGGCTGGCGCTGCGCCTGATCGCCGAGTACGAGCAGGACGTGGAGCAGCTGCTCCGCCAGCTCGATGCCGCGCGCCTGCCGCTGGCAGTGGAGATTGCCGACTGGCCAGAGCGCGTGCGCGGTTTCGGCCACGTGCGCGAGGCCAGTGTGGAGGCCGTGGCGGCGCACCGCGCCCGGCTGGCCGAGCGCTGGCAAGCCCCGGTCCCTGCCGAGGAGCCGCTGGCCGCGTGAGCGAACTGCCGTTGCCCGGCCGTTGCAGGCACGGGCCCCGACCTCTTTTTCCGTGACACCAACCCAAGCACCCAAGGAGACCGCAATGACGCAAGCACATCCTTTCCTCAAGCGCCTGGCGGCCATCGCCACGGCCGCCCTGTTCGGCACGCTGGCCCACGCCCAGGCGCAGCCGCCCATCAAGATCGGCATCAACGCACCCATCCAGGTGCAGGTGGGCCGGGACATCCGCGACGGCGCGCAGCTGGCCGTGGACGAGATCAACGCCAAGGGCGGGGTACTGGGGCGCCAGCTGAGCATGGTCGTGGCCGACGAGACGGAGGATCCGGAGAAGGGCATCAGTGCCATCAAGAAACTGACGGCCGACGAGAAGGTGGATGTGCTGATCGGCGGCTACACCTCCGGCGTCACGCTGGCGCAGCTGCCGCACATCACGCGCGCCAAGACCATTGCCCTCACCGTGGGCGCGGCCTCGCCAGCCATCACCGCCAAGGTCAAGCAGAACTACGACACCAACAAGTACATCTTCCGCACCGGCGTGCTGAACTCGCTGCACCTGGCCAACGGCCTGCTGGGCTACATGACGGGTTTCCTGCACGGCGAACTGGGGCTGAAGAAGTTCGCGATCGTCGGCGAGAGCGCCAAGTGGGTGCAGGACCTGCTGCCCTACCTGAAGAAGAGCGCGCAGGACAAGGGCCTGGAAATCGTGATGGCCGAGACCTTCGACACCGGCACCACCAACTTCTCGCCGCTGCTGTCGAAGGTCAAGAACAGCGGCGCCGAGTACATGGTGGTGATCCTGTCGCACGCCTCCAGCGACATCCTGGCCAAGCAGTGGTATGACGCACGCGTGCCGGTTCCCTATGGCGGCATCGACGTCAAGAGCCAGGACACGGACTTCTTCGAGCGTGTGGGCGGCAAGAGCCTGTCGGAGGTGGCGATCAACTTCATCGTGCGCGCGCCGCTGTCGGAGCGCACGCTGCCGTTCTTCGAGGCCTTCGAGGGCCGCTACAAGCGCGAGCCCGTCTACACCGGCGCAGGCGCCTACGACTCGGTCTATGCCTATGCGGACGCCGTCACCCGCGCCGGCAAGCTGGACACGGACGCCGTGATCAAGGCGCTGGAGACCATCGACATGCCGGTGACCACGGGTCGCATGCAGCTGGACGAGTCACACGACCTGAAGGCGGGCGCCGGCCTGGTCAACCTGCTGTTCGTGCAGTGGCAGGAGGGCGGCAAGCGCGTCATCGTCTGGCCCAAGGAGGCACGCACGGGCGACTACGTCAAGCCGCAGTGGATGAATTGACGCAGGCGCAGGCATGACGGAAATCCTGGTGCACGGCGCGGTCACCAGCGCCATCTACGCGATGCTGGCCGTGGGCTTCACGCTGGTGTGCGGGGTGGCGCGCATCCTGAACCTGGCGCACGGGGCGTTCTACATGCTGGGCGCCTACTTCACCTACGTGTTCGCGGTGCTGCTGGGCCTGCCGCTGCTGCTGGCGGCGGTGGCGGCCATCGCCGCGACGGCAGCGGTGGGCTGGGCGGTGGAGCGCTGGTTGATCCGCCCGCAACGGGATTCGAACATGGCGGTGATGATGGTGACCATGGCCTTCCTGCTGGTCATGGAGCAGGCGGTGCTGGTGGTCTTCGGCTCGGAAGTCATCAACGTGCCGGCCTTCGTGGACCGCAAGTTCAGCCTGGGCAATGCCGACATCGGCGGCCAGCAGCTGCTCACCCTGGCCATGGCCGTGGTGTCGCTGCTGGCGCTGTGGCTGCTGATCCAGCGCACCCGCATGGGCGCGGCCATCCTGGCCCTGTCGCAGGATCCGCTGGCGGCCCAGTACATGGGCATTCCCGTGAACCGTGCCTACGGCATGGTGGTGGCGCTGTCGGCCGGCTTCGCGGCGCTGGCGGGGGTCATGGCGGGCCCGTTCCTGTCGACCTCGCCGCAGATGGCGCTGCCGGCGCTGACCAAGGCCTTCGCCATCGTCATCGTGGGCGGGCTCGGCTCGCTGTCGGGCGGGGTGCTGGCGGCAGTACTGCTCGGCTACGCCGAGACGATCGTGGCTTTCCTGGTGTCCTCTTCGTGGACCGAGGTGGTATCCCTGGGGGCGGTGTTGCTGACGCTGCTGCTGCGTCCGGCGGGGCTGCGCGGCAAGCGTGCGGCGTTTTGAGGATGGGTATGAAGATCACTCTGCGACAGGGCGCGCTGCTGGCGGCTGTGCTGGCGCTGCTGGTGGCGGTGCCGTGGCTGGGCAGCGGCTACATGACGGGCGTGTTCACGGTGTGCCTGATCTACGCGATCTGGGCCATGAGCTGGGATTTCTTCTCCGGCCTGACCGGGCGGGAGAATTTCGGCTATCCGCTGTTCATCGGCATCGGCGCCTATGCCAGTGCCTACCTCGATGCGAACTACGGCGTATCGCCATGGATCGGCATCCTCGCCGCCATCGGGACGGCTGCGCTGCTGGGCGTGGCGATCGGCTTTCCGACGCTGCGCCTGAAAGGGCCGTACTTCGCCCTGGCGACCCTGGCCGCCGCGGCGATCGCGCAGCGCATGCTGCTGATCCTGTGGGACATCACGGGCGGCGAGGAAGGGATCCAGGGGCTGACGCCACTGGTCTACGACTCGGTCCACTACTACTATTTCGTGCTGGCGACGGCGGTGGTCAGCGGGGTGGTGCTGGTGGGGCTGTCGCGCAGCCGTTGGGGGGTGCTGCTGCGCGCCATCCGCGGCGACGAGGCGAGCTGCCAGGCGGCGGGCATCAACATCACCTTCTACAAGATCGCGGCGCTGGTCATCAGTGCGGTCTTCGCCGGCCTGGGGGGCGCGCTCTATGCCAGCTACCAGATGCAGGTCAGCCCGCAGATCGTCTCGGTGCTGATGCTGGTGGCGGTGGTGACCATGGTCTACGTGGGCGGGCTGGGTTCGGTGTACGGGGCGGCGGGCGGTGCGATCCTGCTGTCGCTGCTGGGCGAGATGCTGCGCAGTGCGGGCGAGTACCGGCTGTTGGTGTATGCACTGCTGCTGATCGGGGTGATCTTTTTCCTGCGTGGCGGGCTGGTGGCGCCCCTGTGGCGCCGGCTGGGGCCGACCCCCAGGGAGGTGGCGCCATGAGCAGCATCCTGGAGGTTCAGGGCCTGACCAAGCGCTTCGGCGGCCTGACGGCGGTCAAGGACATGCGCTTTGACGTCGGGCGCGGCGAGATCGTGGGCATCCTCGGCCCGAACGGCGCCGGCAAGACCACGCTGTTCAACCTGCTGACCAGCTTTATCCGGCCGGACGAGGGGCGCGCGCTCTTCAACGGCGTCGATCTGGGCCGGCACACGCCCGCGCAGGTGGTCAACCTGGGGCTGGCGCGCACCTTCCAGCTGTGCCGGCCCTTCGTGGGCATGAGCGTGCTGGAGAACGTCATGGTCGCCTGCTACTCGCCGCGCGGGCGCGCCTCGGGCGAAGGGCCGCGCGAGCGCTCCCTGCGCATGCTCGAGGACGTGGGGCTGGCGCACAAGGCCGACACGCCGGCCGAGCTGCTGTCCTATGGGGACCAGCGCCGGCTGGAGATCGCCCGGGCGCTGGCCACCGACCCGCTGCTGCTGCTGCTCGACGAGCCTTTCGCCGGGCTGGGCTCCAGCGAGATCGAGCCGCTGTCGGCGCTGATCCGGCGCCTGCATGGCGAGCGCGGGCTGAGCATCCTGATCATCGAGCACAAGCTGCGCGAGTTCATGCAGCTGGTGCAGCGCGTGGTGGCCATCGATTTCGGCGAGCTGATCGCTGTGGGCGACGCACAGGACATCGTGCGCCACCCGAAGGTGGTGGAAGCCTATATCGGCAAGTCGGAGGTGGACCTTGTCACTGCTTGAGATTCAGGGGCTGGCGGCTTCCTACGGCAAGGCCGTGGCGCTGGAGTCGGTCAGCCTGCAGGTGCAGCCGGGCGAGCTGGTGGGCGTGCTCGGGCCGAACGGGGCCGGCAAGACCACCTTGCTCAAGGCCATTTCGCGCACCCTGCCTTCCCAGGGCACGCTGGCCTTCCAGGGCCAGTCGCTGCACGGGCGCGAGGCGCACGAGGTCGTCGGCCTGGGCATCTGCCACTGTCCCGAGGGCCGGCGGCTGTTTCCCGAACTGACGGTGCGCAAGAACCTGGAGCTGGGCGCCTACCTGCGACCGTCGCGCGCCGAGGTCGAGGCCGACATGGAGAAAGTTTTCGCGCTCTTTCCGATCCTGCGCGAGCGGCTGGAGCAGGTGGTCTCCACCCTTTCGGGCGGCCAGCAGCAGTTCGTCGCCATCGGCCGTGCGCTCATGGGCCGGCCCCGGTTGCTGCTGCTCGACGAGCCCTCGGTGGGCATCGCCCACCGGCTGAAGATCGAGATCTTCGATGCCATCCGGGCGATTGCCGCCTCGGGCGTGGCGGTCCTGATGGCCGAGCAGGACGCACAGAACACCCTGCGCGTGGCCGAGCGCGTGTACGTGCTGGAGAACGGCCGCGTCGCGCGCCAGGGCAGCAGTGCCGAGCTGGCGGGCGACGACCACATCCGGCGCATCTATCTGGGCGTCTGATCCTTGCCCTACAGTCCGAAGCATGACCGACCTCCCACGCAACATTTCCCTTGTCGGGGCTTCCAACTTCCGTGACCTCGGCGGCTACGCCGCCCAGGATGGCCGCCAGGTGCGCTGGCGCCGGCTGTTTCGCTCCGACCATCTGGCCGGCCTGAGCCCCCAGGACGCCCAGGCGCTGGCGGCGCTCGGGTTGGCGCGCGCCGTGGACCTGCGCGGGCACGACGAGAGCTCGGCCCAGGCCTACCAGCTGCCGTCCGTGCGCTACCACGCGCTGCCGATCGAGCCGACCGTGGTGCGCCGCGCGCGCGAACTGGCGGCCTCGGGCCAGGCCCTGACGGCGCCCATGGCCGAGCGGCTGATGCACGACACCTACCGCGCCTTCGTGGCCGACAACGCCCCGCAGTTCGCGGCGCTGTTCGAGCATCTGCTGGCGGAAGACACGCCGCTGGTGTTCCACTGCACCGCGGGCAAGGACCGCACGGGCTTTGCGGCGGCGCTGATCCTGCTGGCGCTGGGCGTGCCGGAAGAGGTGGTGATGCAGGACTACCTGCTGACCAACCGCCTGTACCAGCGTCCGGGCATGGTGGCGGGAACGGCGCCCGAAGAGGTGCTGCAGATCATCTGGCAGGTGCAGCCGGGCTTCCTGCGCACGGCGCTGGACGTGGTCGAGCAGGACCACGGCGGGTTGGAGCGCTACCTGGGGCAGCGCCTCGGGCTGGGCGCTGCCGCGCGGGCGCGCCTGGCCGAGCTGTACCTGCAGCCGCCCGGGGGCTGAGCGCGGCACCGGCCCAAAGAAAGAAAGCAGCCAATGGCTGCTTTCTTCGTTCCTGGCCCCGGAGCGGGCGCGTGCTCGCTCAGAGCGTGGCGTCCTTGAGCTTCTTGAGCGGGCGGGTCTTGATCTTGGTCGAGGCCGGTTTGGCAGCGAACCAGCGCTCCTCGCCGGTGAAGGGGTCCTTGGCGAAGCGCTTCTTTTTGGCCGGCACCTGCTGCAGCCCGATCTTGAGCAGGCCGGGGAACGTGAACTCGCCCGAGCCCTTCTTGTGTACCGAGGCAAGGATGGCGTTCTCGAGCGAGGCCAGGACGGCGCGCACGTTCTTGGGCTCGACGCCCGAGTTTTCCGCCAGATAGGCCACCAGCGAGGTTTTGGTGAAGGGGTCCTTCACCGGCTTGAGGGCAGGGACGGCGGCCTTGGAAGCGGCCGTGCCCTTGGCGCCACTGGCTGTCGCCTTCTTGGCGGCGGGCGCCGCTGCCTTCTTGGCGGGCGTGGCGGTGGATTTCTTTGCAGTTGCCATGGTCTTCGCGATCCCTTGGATGGAGTGGAAAGAGGCCAGCGCGCGCTGGTGCAGGGATTCTAGGAGCAGTTGTCTGCGGCTGGGCGCCCGCGCACAGGCGCCGGCGCGCGAAAAGCCACGCATCGACGCCTTTTCTGGCCACGCTGCCGTCCGGCATTGGTGGATGGGGCCCGGGGCGCTAAGCTTTGGGCTTCCATCCCTGCGGGCCCGGCGAGCTGCGCCGCCGCAACCGCACCAGCAAGGAGCGATGACCATGGACGACACCTCCCCCTTCGGCTTTGCGCGGTTCATGCCCGGCATGGACTTCCTGCAGACGCTGACCCGCAACGCCGGCACGGCCATGCCCGGCCTGCCGGGGCTGGGCAGCTGGATCGCCCCCACGGCGAGCATCGAGGAACTGGACAAGCGGATCCAGGACCTGAAGGCGGTGCAGTTCTGGCTGGAGCAGAACGCGCGCGGCCTCACGGCCATGGTGCAGGCGCTGGAGGTGCAGCGCATGACCCTGGCCACGCTGCAGGGCATGAACGTCGCCATGGGCGATGCGGCCGCGGCCTTCGCAGGCGCGGCCGCGGGCACCTCTGCCCCAGCGCCCGCTCCGGCGCCCGCACCCGCACCCGCACCCGCACCTTCGCCCGCTCCGGCCCCTTCGGCGGCCAGCGACGAGGGCGGCACCGCGGCCGCCGATCCGCTGCAATGGTGGGGCGCGCTGACCAGCCAGTTTCAGCAGATCGCGGCGCGCGCCATGCAGGATGCGGCCTCGCACCAGGCGGTCTTCGACAGCACGCGCGAGATGGCGACCGGCGCGCTGAAGACCGCCAGCGACATGGCGACGCAGTGGGCGCAGGGCGTGCAGGAGGCGGGCACCCCGGCGGCGGCCGGGAAGAAGGCGGCCGCGAAGAAAAAGCCGGCCGCCGGCAAGGCGCCGGCGCCTGCCGCGTCGAAGGCGGCGCCGAAAAAGGCGGCCCGCCAGCGCCGGTAGTCCTGACGGAGCCCGCCCCGGGCGCGCCGCGCGCCCTGTGGAACGGGCTGGCGTGCCTCAGGTGCTCAGCTGCGCGCGCCCTGCGCCGGTGGCGGGGTGCGCCATGCCGGTGAAGGCAAAGTCCAGCTCGGGCGCGAGGCCGCTCACGATGCGCGCGATCGAGCGGCCCGAGCCGCAGGCGTGGGTCCAGCCCAGCGTGCCGTGGCCGGTGTTGAGGAACAGCCGCCCGACGCGCGTGCGCCCGATCAGCGGCACGTTGCTCGGCGTCGCGGGCCGCAGTCCGGACCAGTATTGCGCCTGTGCGGTGTCGGCCGCGCCAGGAAAGAGCTGCTCCACGCGGCGCACGATGGCGGCGCAGCGCACCGCGCTCAGCTCGCGCCCGTAGCCATTGAGCTCGGCCGTGCCGGCCACGCGCATCACGTCGCGCGCCGGGCGGCCGGTGGCTGGGTCGCCGGCGTGCGTATAGCGCGAGAAGACCAGCTTGTACTCGTCGTCCGTCAGGCTGACCTGGTAGGCGGCCTCCGGGTCGCGCACCGGCAGGGTGACGGAGTAGCCCTTGGCCGGGTAGATGGGCAACCGGATGCCCAGCGGCTGCGCCAGCATGGGGCTGTAGGAGCCGAGCGAGAGCACGTAGGCATCGGCCTGGAGGCGTTCGTAGCGGCCTTCCTCGTTGGTGATCTCCACGTGGTCGATCTCGCCGCCGGCCTGGTGCAGCGCGGTCACGTGGCAGCCCATGCGCCAGCGCACGCCCGCCTCCTGCGCGGCGCGCGCCAGCTCGCGCGTGAACAGGTTGGCGTCGCCCGACTCGTCCTCGGCGGTGAAGGTGGCGCCGGCCAGCTGGGCGCGCATGGGCGCGAGCGCCGGCTCGATGCGCACCGCCTCGTCGGCACTCACCACCTGGCGCGCACAGCCCAGGCCGCACATCTGCTCGGTCGGGCCGAGCGCGCCCTCGAATTCGCGCGCGCTGGTGTAGAAATGCAGGATGCCCTGCGTGCGCTGGTCGTACTGCAGGCCCAGCTGGCTGCGCAGTTCCTGCAGCACGTCGCGGCTGTAGGTGCCCAGGCGCACGATCTGCTCGATGTTGTGGCGCGTGCGCGCGGGCGTGCATTCGCGCAGGAACTGCAGGCCCCAGAGCCACTGGCGCAGGTCGGCGCGCAGGCGAAACAGCAGCGGGGCGTCCTCCTGGCCCAGCCAGCGCAGCACCTTCAGCGGCGCCGAGGGGTTGGCCCAGGGCTCGGCGTGGCTGACCGAGATCTGGCCGCCGTTGGCAAAGCTGGTCTCGGCGCCCGGCGTGGCCTGGCGGTCGATGACCGTGACCTCATGGCCGAGTTGTTGCAGGAAGTAGGCGGAAGCGGTGCCGACGACGCCGGCGCCCAGAACGATAACTCGCATGGTGGAACAAAGCCTTTCTCAAGCTGAGCTCCAGGCCGGGCGCGCGAGCGGCCGACCGCGCGAGGCGGGCGGGAAGCGGGCGCACCAGGGCCTGGTTGCCGCTCCCCCTGTCCTTGGTACCTGAGAGATTCGCCACGCGCCTCGTGCGCGGACGGCTTGCTCCTTCGGTGCGCCCGGCGCGTGGCGGGCGGCTCTCCAGACGGCCTTGTCGATGTGCAGTACGGTACCTGAGCGTGTATGGGAGTTTGCGCCTTCGGTGCGGGGCCACAGGGCGGCCGCCGTCTCTCCTGCAGCGCCTATGCTAACAGCATACGCTCCGGGCGGGCCAGGGATGCCGCCCGCGGGGCAGGGCTTCGCACCACGCGCCGGTGCGCTCAGTGCCCGCGGTGGGGCTTGCCGGGGCGCTGGTTGGGGCGGTGGCCCGGCCGCTGGGGGGGCGGGCGGTGGTCCCAGCCCCCGCTCGCGAAGTGCCAGCGACCGCCGCGCTGTTCCCAACGGGGCTGGCGGTAGTGGGCGCCGTGGCGCGCCTGCACCCAGCGGCCCGGCACCCAGGCATAACGGTGGCCCCGCCACTCCCAGTGGCCCTGCGACCAGACCATGCCGCGGCGCGGGGACGGCACGCGCTCGTAGCGCGGCGGCGGCGGAGGGGGCATGTGGCGCGCGACGTGCACGGCCGCCTGCGGATGCCCGGGGCCGGTCTGGATGACCACGGTGGCGTTGGTCGCGGCCTGGCTGGCGCCGGCGGCCAGCATCAGGGTCAGGGCGGCAGCCGCCGCAGCGAGAGGGGAGGTGCGGGCCATGGTGGATTGGGCTCCTTTGTGGTGCGTGGAACAGGTGAGCCCAATGGTTGCTGGCGCGCGTCAACGCCTGGCACCGGTGTGTGTGGCGCCGGACAAGGAGTGTCAACAAATGTCACGCCGGGCCGCCAGATGGCGCGCCGTGGCATCGCGCGCCATGGCGGCCGAGCCGAGCACCC
>NZ_ALEE01000317.1 GCF_000282995.1 Melaminivora alkalimesophila | reverse complement strand
GAGCCGAGCACCCGGCCCGCGCCGTCCGTGACCACGCAGAAACTCATGTCCACGTACAGGCGCCGGCCGTCCTTGTGCACGCCGCGCGTGGTGCGCACCTCGGCCCCCCGGCTGGTGGCGCCGCGCTCCATCGCGCGCTCGTAGCCGCGCCAGTGGGCGGCACGCAGGTGTTCGGGGATGATCAGGTCCAGGCTCTGGCCCAGGGCTTCCTCGGCACTGAAGCCGAACAGTGCCGCGGCGGCGGTGTTCCAGAGTCGGATGGTGCCGCCTCGGTCGGCATAGATCAGCGCATCCGCCAGATCCGCGAGGATGTGCTGCGCCGGCGGAGGCTCGGGAGTGGGCAGGGCAGTCATGGGGCACATTCTCGGCATCTGCGGCGCGGCCGCAGCAAGACCACACCAGAGGAGTTGTCATGAGCAAGGCATTGCGCCTGTCGGAAAAATGGTTTCGCCGCGGCCTGTGGCTGGTGGCGTTCGTGTTTGCGGGCTTCCTGATCGGCCTGGGCGGGACCGTCGTCGGCGACTTGCCGAAGGTGGAGGCGCCGCTGCAGCTGGACGACTTCCTGGATCCGCAGGCGGTGCAGCCGCTGCGTGCGCAGGTGAAGGCGGCGCGCGAGGTGCAGGAGCAGGCCCAGGCGGCGCTGGAGCAGGCGCAGCTGCAGCGCTCCCGCGCGCTGAGCGAGGCGCGCGCCGAGCGCGAGAGTTTCAACCAGTGGCTGGCGACGCGCAGCGCCACGCAGCGCGCCGAGCACGATCCGGAAGTACTCGCCCGCACGCGGCGGCTCGACGTGCTCAAGGAGGGCGAGCGCCGCGCCCACCAGGCGGTGGAAGCACAGGAGCAGGCGTTGCTCGATGCGCGCCAGGGGGCCGACCGGGCGCTGCGGCGGCTGGAGGCGCTGGAGCGCGAGGGGCGCGAGCGCCTGGCGGCCGAGCAGCGCCGGGTGGAACTGCGTGTGTTCCTCTACCGGCTGGCGCTGACCCTGCCGCTGCTGGTGGCGGCGGGCTGGCTGTTCGCCAGGAAGCGCAAGAGCACCTGGTGGCCCTTCGTCTGGGGCTTCATCTTCTTTGCCCTGTTCGCCTTCTTCGTCGAACTCGTGCCCTACCTGCCGAGCTACGGAGGCTATGTGCGCTATGCGGTGGGCATCGTGGTCACGGTGCTGGTCGGGCGCTACGCCATCCTGGCGTTGAACCGCTACCTGGAGCGCCAGCGCCAGGCCGAGAGCCTGCCGGATGCGCAGCGCCGGCGCGACCTGGGCTACGACGCGGCGCTGGCGCGCCTGGGCAAGGGAGTGTGTCCGGGTTGCGAGCGGCCGGTGGACCTGAAGAACGAGACCATCGACTTCTGTCCGCACTGTGGCATCGGCCTGTTCGAGCGCTGCGGCGCGTGTTCGACCCGCAAGAGCGCCTTCGCGCGCTTCTGCCACGCCTGTGGCACGGCAGCCGCGCCCGCGACCGAGGCGCCGGCCGCGGGTGGCGCGCCCGGCGGGCCTGCCTGAGGGAAAAAGGTGGATGGGGCGAGCGTCTCAGGCCATCAGCACCGGCCCGCCCTTGGCCAGCGCGCGCTGCCAGGCGGGGCGGGCACGCATGCGCTCGCGCAGCGCCAGCAGGTGGGGTGACTGGGTGCCGGCGCCGTCGGCGCGCGACAGCAGCGCCTCGACCGCAAAACTCATCTGGAAGTCGGCCAGGCTCAAGGATTCGCCGGCGAACCAGGTGTGCTGCGCCAGGTGCTGCTCCAGGAAGGCGAGCGCCGCAGCCAGGTTCGGGTCCACCAGCTTCTGCTGCGCGCCGGCGCAGACCGCCCGCGCGATGGGCCGGGCAAAGAAGGGCATGGGCTGGCGCGGCAGGCTCTGGAAGACCAGCTTCATGACCAGCCAGTTCATCAGCGAGCCCTCGGCGTAGTGCATGAAGAAGCGGCAGTGCCGGTGCGCGGACGTGCCGGGCGCGGGCACCAGCTGCGCCAGATCGCCCGTGGCCTGGGCACCGTAGCGCTCGGCCAGGTATTCGAGGATGGCGCCGGACTCGGCGACCACCTCCTCGCCGTCGGTGATGACCGGCGACTTGCCCAGGGGGTGGATCTTCTTGAGCTCCGGCGGCGCGAGGCGGGTGCGCGGGTCGCGTGCGTAGCGCCGGACCTCGTAGGGCACGCCCAGTTCTTCCAGCAGCCACAGGACGCGCTGCGAACGCGAGGTTTCCAGGTGGTGGACGGTCAGCATGGGTCAGCCCTCAGGAGAAAGACAGCGTTTACACGCCCCGGGCCCGGTCGCTCTTGAACTGCGCACGGAACTGCGCAAAGCGGCCGGCATCCAGCGCGTCGCGCATCTCCTGCATGAGCTGCAGGTAGTAGTGCAGGTTGTGGATGGTGGTGAGCATGGGGCCCAGCATCTCGCCGCAGCGCTCCAGGTGGTGCAGGTAGGCGCGCGAGAAGCCCTCGCGCCCGCCGTCGTCCCAGGCCACGCCCGAGGTGCCGGCGCAGGCGTGGCAGGTGCAGGTGGTGTCCAGCGGGCGGTGGTCCTCGCGGTGGCGCGCGTTCCTGATCTTCAGGTCGCCGTAGCGTGTGAAGATGGTGCCGTTCCTCGCGTTGCGCGTGGGCATGACGCAGTCGAACATGTCCACGCCCTGCGCCACGCCTTCGACCAGGTCCTCGGGCGTGCCCACGCCCATCAGGTAGCGGGGCTTGTTCGCGGGCAGGCGGTGCGGCGTGTGCGCCATGATGCGCAGCATCTCCTCCTTGGGCTCGCCGACGCTCACGCCGCCCACGGCATAGCCGGGGAAGTCCATCTCGACCAGCGCGTCGAGCGATTCCTGGCGCAGGTGCTCGTACATGCCGCCCTGCACGATGCCGAACAGCGCGTTGGGGTTTTCCAGTCGCTCGAACTCGGCCTTGGAGCGCGCGGCCCAGCGGCGGCTCATCTCCATGCTCTTGCGCGCTTCCGATTCGGTCGTCCGCTGGCCGTTGGTCTCGTACGGCGTGCATTCGTCGAGCTGCATGGCGATGTCGGAGTTGAGCACCGTCTGGATCTGCATGCTGACCTCGGGCGACATGAACAATTTGTCGCCATTGACCGGGCTGCGAAAGTGCACGCCTTCTTCGGTGATTTTGCGCATGGCCCCCAGCGACCAGACCTGAAAGCCTCCCGAGTCCGTGAGAATCGGCTTGTCCCACTGCTCGAAGGCGTGCAGCCCGCCGAAGCCCTTCACCACGTCCAGCCCCGGGCGCATCCACAGGTGGAAGGTGTTGCCCAGGATGATCTGCGCGCCCATCTCGGTGAGGCTGCGCGGCATGACGCCCTTGACGGTGCCGTAGGTGCCCACGGGCATGAAGATGGGCGTCTGCACCACGCCGTGGTTGAGCGTGAGGCGCCCGCGCCGGGCGTGGCTGGAGGGGTCGGTGGCAAGCAGGTCGAATTGCAGCATAAGGGCGCGATTGTCCCAGACTGCCCCGACCTACACTGGCGGCTGCAATGCAACCCCAAGGAGAAGAAAGATGCTCAGGATCATGATCGCCGTCGATGGATCGGCGCTGTCGCTGGACGCCGTGCACCATGCGCTCGACCTGGTGCGCCGCGGCGGGCTGCAGGCCACGCTGGTGCTGGGCCACGTGCAGGAGGAGGCTTCGCTGCTGGAGCTGGCGACACAGGGCGCCGACGCCGTGGCGCAGGCCAGCATCCGGGCCGGCACGCACCTGCTGCAGGACGCCGTCGCGCTGGTGCAGGCGGCGGGCGTGTCCTACGAGACGGAGCTGGGGCTGGGGCCGGTGGCCGCCACGCTGGTGGACATGGTCGAGCGTTGCGGCTGCGATGCGCTGATCGTGGGGGCGCGGGGCCTGGGCGGGCTGCGCGGGGCCTTCCTCGGCTCGGTCTCGCAGCAGCTGGTGCATCTGAGCCCGGTGCCGGTGACGGTGGTCAAGCACGCGGAGCCGCAGGAAGCGGAAGATGCCGGTGCGGCCGAGGGCGCCGCGCCGCTTTGAGGCTTTGCAGGGCAAGGGCCGCGCCCGGGCCGGGCGGGGCTCAGGCGGCCTGTCGCCAGGCGAAGGGATCGGCCGCGCGCGGCTGCAGCTTGCCGTGCGGCAGGCTGGCCAGGCGCGCGAGCAGGCGCCGGCAGTGGCCGGCCACCCGCAGGCACTTGTTCAGTTCGTCCACCGGCAGGGGGCCGGAGACGACGACCAGATCATTGGCGTCCTCCAGGCGGCCGGCGGCGCGCAGGCGGCGGCGCGTGTGGGCCGCCCAGGATTGGATGCGCGTGGGGCTGCCGTGCTGGTGCACCTCGCCGGTGTGGCGGTCGAAGGCGATGGCGACGGTGTCGGTCTTGAGCTTGAAGCGGCGCTCGCCGGTGACGGCGCTGGGCGCATCGCGCAGGTCGTACAGGTAGTAGCTGCCCGCCTTGAGCTGGTACTGCAGATTCATGATCGTCTCCTCCACACCGCTGCGATTGTGCGAAGGCGGCGCCCGGCCCGAAGCGCCGAATACCGCGGCAAAGCGCAGCCAGTTGCACGCACCGGGAAAATGCTATCGGCGCATGGAGGGCGATTGTCTGGGCCAGGGCGGCCCGCCACAAGCCGGGGCGGGGGCGAAGGTGTAACCGGTGGTCAGATCTCCGGGCCGAGGCGGCGCACGGCCGCCGGGGGTCAGAAGTCGACCAGGCTCAGGCCCACGCTGAAGACCGTGCGTTTGCGGTTGAAGTCGATCATGCTGTCGCCGTAGCCGGAGAACAGCTGCGTGTGCAGGCGCAGGTTGGTGCGCGGGCCGGCGAAGCTGGTGCCCAGGCTCTGCATCCAGTCCAGGCGCACCGAGCCGCGGCCGCTGCCGGCCAGGGCGTGGCGCGTGGTCAGCGTGATGCGGTGGTCCTCGTTCACGTTCCAGCCCAGGGCGAACTCGGCGCGGCCCACGTAGTTGCTGATGCCCGGGTTGTTGTCGCTCTCGGCGCTCTCGTGCAGGCGCTTCCACACGCGGGCGGACAGGCTCCAGCGGTCGTCCAGCTCGAAGCCGGTCATCAGGTAGGCGCGGTTCCAGCTGCGCGACAGCGGGTCGCTCTGGCCGTTGGACTGGTGCACCAGGCCGATGCCGCTGTAGCGCCAGCGCCAGCCGAAGGGCAGCCGCGCCTCGGTGGGGTAGACGTAGATGATCTCCGGCTCGTGGTCGGTGTTGCGGAAGGGCCGCGAGATGCCGGGCGAGAACAGCTGCCAGTACGACTGCTGGGTGTAGCCCGCCCAGAGCGAGTCGCGCCGCTTCGAATACGCCGGCGTGAGCAGGCCGCTGGCGAGCTTGGTGCGCACCGACAGCTGCACGCGCATCTCCGTGCGGCGGTAACCCACGCCGGACTGGGCGCTGTTGTTCGGGTTGTCCGAAGTGGGCTGGCGGTTGACGCTGCTCGCGCCCACCACCGACACGCTCATGGGGCGGTA
>NZ_ALEE01000316.1 GCF_000282995.1 Melaminivora alkalimesophila | reverse complement strand
GACCTCTCGCACGAGGACCTCAGCCTGCTGCGCGAGCAGCCCGCGCCGCACGGCCCCCTGTTCCTGTGGCTGGAGACGCGGCTGCACGAGCACGGCCCCCAGCCCTGGGCGGTGCTGCGCGAGGCCCTGGCCGGCCACGAGTGCCAGCCGCTGGCGCAGCGGCTGCTGACCGGCTCCCACGCCCAGACGGAAGGTGAGGAGCGCGAGCTGCGGGCGGAGCTGCGCGACCTGCTCAACCGCATGCTGGTCGACGCCATCTTGCAGGAGCAGAAGCTGCTGATCGAAAACGCGGCAGACGATCCGCAAGCGCTGCAGCGCTACCGCGAGCTGCAGGAGCGCCGGCTGCGCCTGGAGGGAGCCCGCCCGCCGGCCTCTTGAATTTCGGCCCGTCGGTATAATGTAAGGTTTGTCGGCAAGAGCGACAGCAGCACCTCCGGCCCCGGGGCGACCGTGCCAGAGCGCACAACCGCATCCCCGCCACCCCCGCAAGGGTTGCACACCAAATGTTCGCCCAGACATCTTGCCTCTGAAGACCCGTCCCGGGTCCGCGCTGGCCTGC
>NZ_ALEE01000315.1 GCF_000282995.1 Melaminivora alkalimesophila | reverse complement strand
AGGCCCAGGCGGTGATCATCGCCACCGGCTCGGAGGTGCAGCTGGCGGTGGCACGGCGCGCGTCTTCTTTGTGTGTGTGTCCATCCTGACCCTGAGGTCGCTCATGCCCGCTCAAAAGCCCGAGAAGCCTTCCAAGGCCGCCGCCTCCCCGGCCGAGGCCACCCCCACCCCTGTGAAGAAAGCCGCCAGCCGGGCCGCCGCCAAGAGCGGCGCAGCCGGCAAGGCTGCTGCCGAGGCAGCGCCCGCGGCCGCGAAGAAAGCCACGAACGTGTCCACTCCCAAGACCGCTGCTGAACTGAAGAAGGCAGCCGATGAGCTGCTGAAGAAGAAGCCTGCCCGCGCCGCCAAGGCGGCGGACGAGCCTGCCGCCGAGACCGAAGCGACGCCCGCACCGGCCAAGAAGGCCGCGGCGAAGAAGGCAGCCACCAAGACCACCGCCAAGGCCGCCGCCAAGGCCCCGGCCGCCAAGAAGGCGCCGGCCAAGAAGGCCGCCGCCAAGCGCGGCAAGCGCAAGGACGACCTGGACGACGACGCCGACCTGTCGGACATCGAGGCCGAGCTGGAAGGCGAGGTCGAGCCCGAGACCCCGGCCGAGGTCTCCGATGCCGCGCCGGCCGAGAAGCCCAAGCCCCTGCGCATGAAGATCAGCAAGGCGAAAGAGCGCGCCTTGATGAAGGAATTCGGCCTGGACGAGACCGTTCTGTCCGAAGAGGACATGGCCAAGCGCCGCGCGCAGCTCAAGCTGCTGATCACGCTGGGCAAGACGCGCGGCTACCTGACGCAGGGCGAGATCTCCGACCACCTGCCCGACAAGCTGGTCGATGCCGAGACCATGGAAGTGGTGGTCGCCATGCTCAGCGACATGGGCATCGCGGTGTATGAGCAGACGCCCGACGCCGAGACGCTGTTCCAGAACAACGTCACGCCCACGGCCACCACCGTCGAGGAAGCGGAAGAGGAAGCCGAGGCCGCCCTGTCCACCGTGGACAGCGAATTCGGCCGCACCACCGACCCGGTGCGCATGTACATGCGCGAGATGGGCACGGTCGAACTGCTCACGCGCGAAGGCGAGATCGAGATCGCCAAGCGCATCGAGGGCGGCCTGCAGGACATGATGGAGGCGATCAGCGCGTCTCCGGCCATCATCGCCGAGATCCTCAGCATGGCCGAGGAGATCCGCGAGGGCAAGGTCGTGATCACCGCCGTGGTCGATGGCTTCTCCGACCCCGATGAGGCCGACGACTACGTGGCCGAGGAAGACTACGACGAGTACGACGACGAGGACGATGACGATGGCAAGGGCGGCTCCAAGGCGATGACGCGCCTGCTGGAGAAGCTCAAGAACGATGCGCTGGAGCGCTTCGACGAGCTGCGCGCGCTGTTCGAGAAGATGCACAAGATCTACGACAAGGAAGGCTACGGCAGTCCGGCGTACATGAAGGTGCAGCGCGAAATCTCGGCCAAGCTGATGACCATCCGCTTCACCGCCAAGACCATCGAGAAACTCTCGGACATGGTGCGCGCGCAGGTGGACGACGTGCGCAAGAAGGAGCGCGAGCTGCGCCGCATCATCGTCGACAAGTGCGGCATGCCGCAGGAAGTCTTCATCAAGGAGTTCCCGCCGAACCTGCTGAACCTCAAGTGGGTGGAGCAGCAGGCAGCCGCCGGCAAGCCCTGGAGCGCCGTGCTCGAGCGCAACATCCCGCCCGTGCAGGAGCTGCAGCAACACCTCATCGACCTGCAGACGCGCGTGGTCGTGCCGCTGGCCGAGCTCAAGGCGATCTACAAGCGCATGAACGAGGGCGAGGCCAACTCGCGCAATGCCAAGAAGGAGATGATCGAGGCCAACCTGCGCCTGGTGATCTCGATCGCCAAGAAGTACACCAACCGCGGCCTGCAGTTCCTCGACCTGATCCAGGAAGGCAACATCGGCCTGATGAAGGCGGTGGACAAGTTCGAATACCGCCGCGGCTACAAGTTCTCGACCTACGCCACCTGGTGGATCCGGCAGGCGATCACCCGCTCGATCGCGGACCAGGCCCGCACCATCCGCATCCCGGTGCACATGATCGAGACCATCAACAAGATGAACCGCATCTCGCGCCAGCACCTGCAGGAGTTCGGCTTCGAGCCCGACGCCTCGATCCTGGCGGCCAAGATGGAGATCGCCGAGGACAAGATCCGCAAGATCATGAAGATCGCCAAGGAGCCGATCTCCATGGAGACGCCGATCGGCGACGACGACGACAGCCACCTGGGCGACTTCATCGAGGACCAGAACAACGTCGCGCCGGTGGACGCCGCCATGCAGGCCGGCCTGCGCGACGTGGTCAAGGACATCCTCGACGGCCTGACCCCGCGCGAGGCGAAGGTGCTGCGCATGCGCTTTGGCATCGAGATGAGCACCGACCACACGCTCGAGGAAGTGGGCAAGCAGTTCGACGTGACGCGCGAGCGCATCCGCCAGATCGAGGCCAAGGCGCTGAGGAAGCTCAAGCACCCGAGCCGCAGCGACAAGCTGCGTAGCTTCATGGACTCGCTGTGAGCGCACGCGCCCGGCGCTGACCGCCCTCCGGACCCGGCCCCTGGCCGGGTTTTTTCATGGGCTGCCTGGCGCGCTCAGGGCTTCCTGCGGCCGGCCGCACCTGCGCCCAGGGCGCCGCAATCGGCCGACACGCGCCGGGCATCGATGTCCACCTCCGTGCGCCCGTCCTCCTTGCTGGTGAGGACCGAGCGGGTGCTGTAGTGCGTTGGGCTGTGCAAGGTGGTGGTGAACTCCCCTTCCGCGCGCGGATCGGTGCAGCTCACGCGTCCGCGCCAGGTGTTGCCGCTGCGGCTCACGCGCGTGTAGGTGCAATCGCCTTCCTTCTGGCCCTCGCGGATCACGTCGGAGCGCACCTCCTCGGGCGTGAGGCAGGTGCGGATGGTCCCGCCTTCGCCGAAGGCCACGCCCGCGCCCGCCATCTGCTGCTCCATCGTCTTGCGCACCTCGGGCGGCAGGCTCTTGAGCTGCTCGCGCATCGCGGCCAGCTCCTTGCCCAGATCCCTGCCATCGGCCATGCGCATCTGGGACTTGACTTCCCACAGCCCCGGCAGGATGTCCTGTGCGTGGGCCGCCCCGGCCAGCCCCAGGGCCAGCGCGAGGACGGATGGGATGCGGATGTGCCTTGCTGGCATGGTTGCCCTCCTGCTCTGTGTATCGTGTGGTCGGATGTGCGAAGGGGCATTCTGGACGCCAACCGCCCGCCAGGCAAACGCGGCCCGCTTCAGCCCACCACGCCCGCCTCCTGCAGCGCCCGCACCTGCCCGGGCGAGTAGCCCAGGCCGTGCAGCAGCGCGCCGGTGTGCTCGCCCACCTGCGGGGGCTGAAGGCGCACGCCCAGGCGCCGCCCGTCCATGCGCAGCGGCAGCAGCGCCGCGCGCGCCGTCGTGCCGGCGCGCTCGCCGTCTGGCAGGCGCACC
>NZ_ALEE01000314.1 GCF_000282995.1 Melaminivora alkalimesophila | reverse complement strand
AGGCGCACCTCGGCCAGCCCGCCGCTGGCCTGCAGGTGCGGATCGTCCAGCAGCTCCTCGGGCCGGCGGATCGGCGCGAAGGGCAGTCCGTGGCGCTCGAAGCGGGCCGCCAGCTGGTCGGCGCCATGTTCGGCCAGCCGCTGCCGCAGCAGGGGCAGGAACCAGGGGCGCGCTCGCACGCGGTCGTTGTTGCTCGCCAGCGCCGGATCCGCCTGCCAGTCGGTGTAGCCGAAAGCCTCGCAGAACGCCTGCCACTGCGCATCGCTCACCACCGCCAGGAAGATCTGCCCGCCCCCACGCACCTGGAAGACGTCGTAGATCCCCCAGGAGGAAATGCGCTCGGGCATGGGCGCCGCCGGCTCGCCGGTGGCGGCGAACTGCATGATGTGCTGGGCTACGAGAAACACGTTGTTCTCGAACAATGCGGCATCCACCTCCTGACCGCGCCCGGTGTGCTGGCGCTGCATCAGCGCCGCCATCGCCCCGATGGCGCCGAACATGCCGCCCATGATGTCGTTCACGCTCGCCCCGGCGCGCAGCGGATCGCCGGGCCGCCCCGTCATGTAGGCCAGCCCGCCCATCATCTGCACCACCTCGTCGAGCGCCGTGCGGTGCTCGTAGGGGCCGGGCAGGAAGCCGGTGTGGTTCACGTAGACCAGCCGCTCATTGAGCCGCGCCAGGGAGGCGTAGTCCAGCCCGTGCCGCGCCATCGTCCCCGGACGGAAGTTCTGTACCACCACGTCCGCCGAGGCCGCCAGACGGATCGCCACCTCGGCCCCTTCCGGGCGGCGCAGGTCCAGCGCGATGCTTTTCTTGTTGCGGTTGAACAGCGGGAAGAAACCGGCCCCGGCGCCCAGCAGCTGGCGCGTGCGGTCGCCGCCCACCGGCTCCACCTTGATCACCTCCGCACCCAGATCGCCCAGCACCAGACCGCAGGTCGGCCCCATGACCATGTGGGAAAACTCCACGACGCGGATGCCGGCAAGCGGCAGCTCGGGGGCGGGGCGGGAAACGGAAGCAGGGAGCGAAGGCATGCAGGACCGGAACGGGGCGAGGAGCATCGGACGCCCCGAGCATACGCCGCACGGGCGCGCGCAAGCTAGCAAAGCCATAGCAACAGCGAAAGCACGCTATATTGCTATCGTTTTATGCAAGCGCCGCCGGGGGCCGGATGGGGTCGGCGGCGCCGTCCTTCCACCGCGACCGAGGAGAAGCGCGCATGAGCTCCAGGGAAAACGCTGCCGTCAACCAGTTGCTCGAGAGGCTGGAGCGCCGCTACGCCTTGCGCGTGCTGTGGGCGCTGCGCGACGGCCACCCGCAGACCTTTCGCCTGCTTCAGGACAGCGTGGGCGGCATCACGCCGAACACCCTCAACACGCGCATCAAGGAACTGCGCGAGGCGGGGTTGCTCGACCACGGCAGCGAAGGCTACCTGGTCACTGCATCCGGGCAGGACCTGCTCAAGCGCCTGTCCGACATCCAGGCTTTCGCCACCCGCTGGGTGGCCGCGCGCACGCCCAAGTAAACTGCCGAGGCGGCCAGGGCCTGCGCCGCCTCCCCTGCCCAGGGGCCCTCTTGCCCGCCGCCCTGGTCGGCCGAGCGGCGCGCCGCGGCTCAGCCCGACAGGGCCCGTTCCAACCGGGCGTAGCGGGCGTCGCCGACCGCCTCGCGGATGCGGGGCGCCAAGCGCAGCAGCTCCTCGTAGCCGGTCGTGCCCTCGACCGCCAGGTTCAGCCGAAAACCCCGCAGCCCCAGCCCGGCGGTGAGCTCGATGGCGATCGGATAGGCCTCCTTGTAGCGCTCGATGGCCGAGCGCGTGCCACCGCCCTGCCCCTCCCCGTCCGGCGCCGCGGCGCCGCCAGACTCAGAAGCCGCGGCCTGCTGCCCCTGGGGGGCGAGCAACCCCTGCTCCACCATGGCCTGGACATCCTCCATGGTGATCCCCATGGCGGCCGTGGCGGCCAGCACCTGCTGCGCCGTGCGGCGCCCGTCGAACAAGATGAAGGCAGAGCGCTGGCGCGGCGTCAGCCGGCCGCCCTGGCGCTCTTTCAGTGCCAGCTGGCCCATCTCGGTCTTGGCAAAAATCATGGGGCGACAACTCCTGCTGCGAGGGCGCCAGCCTGACACGCCCGCAGCCCTGTGGGAATGGGGCCCAACCCCGATCCAGGGCCCTGCCGCGCCCCTCAGAGCCCGTCCGGCGCCGGGCGCCGCTGCACCCCCGGCCGCGTCACCCAGCTGACCACCCAGGTCACCAGCAGACCCACCGGCACGCCGAACACCCCGGCCGAGATCGGCTGGATGCCGAACCACAGTCCATCGGGCAGCAGACTGGCCGGAACCCACTCGCGCACCAGCTCGACCTGCACCAGCAGGTAGTACAGCGTCACCCCCAGCCCGGCCACCATCCCCGCCACCGCGCCGGCGCGCGTGGTGCCGCGCCAGAAGATGCCGAGCACCATCGCCGGCACGAAGGCCGCTCCGGCGATCGAGAACGAGGCCGAGACCATCGGCAGGATCTCCGAGGGCTTGAACGAGGCCACGAAGGCCGCCGACAGGGCCACGGTGAGCAGCATGAACTTGGTCAGGATGACGCGCTGCTCGGGCGAGGAGCGCTTGCTCGCCTGCTGGAAGTACAGGTCGCGCACCAGGGCGTTGCTGATGGTCAGCAGCAATCCGTCTGCGGTGGACAGCGCCGCCGCCAGCCCCCCCGCGGCCACCAGCCCGGAGATCACGTACGGCAGGCCCGCGATCTCCGGCGTGGCAAGCATGATCAGGTCGGCGCCGAAGCGGATCTCGCCAAACTGCACGATCCCGTCGCCGTTCACGTCCTCCACCGACAGCAAGGCCGCGTCCACGCGCGACCACTGCGCCATCCAGGTCGGCAGCTCGTCGAAGCGGCTGCCCACCAGGTTGTTCATCACCTCGAACTTGACCAGCGCCGCCAGCGCCGGCGCGCTCAGGTACAAGAGCGCCACGAAGAACAGCGACCAGGCGACCGAGGCCCGCGCGCCCGCCACCGAGGGCGCCGTGTAGTAGCGCGTGAGCAGGTGCGGCAGGCCGGCGGTGCCCACCATCAGGCAGAACATCAGCGCCAGGAAGTTGCGCCGCGCGTCGTCGAAGATCGCGCGCTGCTCGGCGGTGCCGCGCGGGTCGCCGGCGAAGGCCTGGGCGTGGCGCGGCAGCCCGCCCAGCAGGCTGGCGCGCTCCAGCAGGCCGTGCAGCTCGCGCGTCCAGCGCTCGCGTGCCCCTGCCTCGTCGCGCGGCATGGCGGCCAGCTCGCGGCTCGCGGCCACGATCAGCCCGATGTCGGCATTTTGCGCGCGCAGCCGCTGGATGCGCTCGCTGGCGGCCTGGCGTTCGCGCTCCAACGCGGCCGGCACGTCCGCCAGCCATTCGCGCAGCTCCTGGGCGCGCCGCTCGTAGACCGCCACCACTTCGTACTCGGCCCGATCGCCCAACAGCTCGTTCTCCAGCGCCGTGATCTTGCCGATCTGCGCCCCGGCCACCACCGGCGCCACCGGGTTGCCCAGCTGCTTGTAGGCCAGCCAGGACACGGGAATGAGGAAAGCCAGCAAGATCACCACGTACTGCGCCACCTGGGTCCAGGTGATGGCGCGCATCCCCCCCAGGAAGGAACACAGCAGCACCCCGCCCAGGCCCAGCATGATGCCGATCTCGAACTGCACGCCCGTCAGGCGCGAGGCCACCAGGCCGACGCCGTAGATCTGCGCCACCACGTAGGTGAAGGAGCACAGCACCGCCGACAGCGCCGCGATGATGCGCGGCCAGCGGCCGCCAAAGCGCACCTGGAAGAAATCCGGCACGGTGTAGAGGTTCATCGCCCGCAGGTGCGGGGCGATCAGCATGGCCACCAGGCAAAACCCCCCGGTCCAGCCCAGCAAGTAAGCCAGCCCACCGGGCTGCCCGGGCGTGCCGGAGAAGCCCTGCAGGTACAGCGCCCCGGACAGGCTGATGAAGGAGGCCGCGCTCATCCAGTCGGCGGCTGCCGCCATGCCGTTGTAGACCGGTGGGATGCGCCGCCCCGCGACGTAGTACTCCTGCGGATCGGCCGTGCGCCCGTAGACCCCGATGGCCGCATAGACCATGACGGTCAGGAACAGGAAGATCGGCCCGATCCACTGGCGCGACAGGCCGCGCTGCTCGGCCCAGGCCATCAGCCCGAGAAAGGCAAGCAGACCGGCAATGTACAGCGCCAGGATGCGGTTCAGGCGCCCGACGTAGGAGCGCCCGGCGGCCCGCTCAGCCATGCGGCGGCGCCGCGGGGCCGGGCTCCGCCCCCGTGGCCGACGCGGCGTCCGCCCGCTCGAAACGCCCCATGGCGATGCAGTAGGCGCAGACCACGGCGATGAAGATCAGCACCGCGCCCTGCGAAGCCAGCCAGTACACGAAGCTCCAGCTGCCGGCGAGCAGCTGCAGGTCGCGTGCGTAGTAGCAGACGACGAAGGACGCGAGCAACCACACCCCCAGCAGCGCCGCCTTCAGCCACAGGTGGCGCACGTCGTGCAGGTCGGGAGCGAAGGGCGCCTGTCCCAGATCGTCCTGCGGATGCGTGTCCAGTCCGGGCATGGCGATCGGGAAAGGCGCTTCAGCCGGCCGCCAACTGCTGCCAGGTGGAGATCACGCTGTCCGGGTTCAGCGAGATCGAGGAAATCCCCTCGCTTGCCAGCCACTGCGCGAAATCCGGGTGGTCGCTCGGGCCCTGGCCGCAGATGCCGACGTACTTGCCCTGCGCGCGGCAGGTGGCGATGACGCCCTTGAGGAGCTTCTGCACCGCCGGGTCGCGCTCGTCGAAATCCTGCGCGAGCAGCTCCAGGCCCGAATCGCGGTCCAAGCCCAGGGTGAGCTGCGTCAGGTCGTTGGAGCCGACCGAGAAGCCGTCGAAGAACTCCAGGAACTCCTCGGCCAGCACGGCGTTGCTCGGCACCTCGCACATCATGATGAGCTTGAGACCGTCCTCGCCGCGCTGCAGGCCATGGTCGGCCAGCAGCCGCGTCACGCGCTCGGCCTGCGCCAGCGTGCGCACGAAGGGCACCATGATCTGCACGTTGGTCAGGCCCATCTCGCCGCGCACGCGCTTGAGCGCCTCGCACTCCATGGCGAAGGCCTCGCCAAAGCTCTGGCTGATGTAGCGCGCCGCGCCGCGAAAACCCAGCATGGGGTTTTCTTCCTCGGGCTCGTAGCGGCTGCCG
>NZ_ALEE01000313.1 GCF_000282995.1 Melaminivora alkalimesophila | reverse complement strand
GCGGCTGCCGCCGATCAGCTTGCGGTATTCGTTGCTCTTGAAGTCCGACAGCCGCACGATGACGGGCTTGGGCCAGAAGGCGGCGGCGATGGTCGCCACGCCCTCGGCCACCTTGTCCACGTAGAAGGCGCGCGGGCTGGCGTGGCCCCGGGCCACACTCTCCACGGCCTTCTTCAGGTCCGCATCCACCTGCGGGTAGTCGAGGATCGCCTTGGGGTGCACGCCGATGTTGTTGTTGATGATGAACTCCAGCCGCGCCAGTCCCACGCCCTCGTTGGGCAGCTGGCAGAAGTCGAAGGCCAGCTGCGGGTTGCCCACGTTCATCATGATCTTGACGTCGATGGCGGGCATCTCGCCGCGCTGCACCTCCGTGACCTCGGTCTCCAGCAGGCCGTCGTAGATGCGGCCGGTGTCGCCCTCGGCGCAGCTCACGGTGACCAGCGTGCCGTCCTTCAGGATGTCGGTGGCATTGCCGCAGCCGACCACGGCCGGAATGCCCAGCTCGCGCGCGATGATCGCCGCGTGGCAGGTGC
>NZ_ALEE01000312.1 GCF_000282995.1 Melaminivora alkalimesophila | reverse complement strand
GGCAGGTGCGCCCGCCGCGGTTGGTGACGATGGCCGAGGCGCGCTTCATCACCGGCTCCCAGTTCGGGTCGGTCATGTCGGTCACCAGCACGTCGCCCGCCTGCACCTTGTCCATCTCGGCGATGTCGGACACCAGCCGCACCGGGCCGGTGCCGATCTTCTGGCCGATGGCGCGGCCCTCGGCCAGCACCGTGCCCGTGCCCTTCAGCGTGAAGCGTTGTTCGGCCTGGCCCCGGGACTGGCTCTTCACGGTCTCCGGGCGGGCCTGCAGGATGTAGAGCTGGCCGTCCGTGCCGTCCTTGCCCCACTCGATGTCCATCGGGCGGCCGTAGTGCTCCTCGATGACCAGCGCGTAGTGCGCCAGCTGCTGCACCTCGTCGTCGCTGAGCGAATAGCGGTTGCGCTGTTCCGTCGGCACATCGACGGTCTTCACCAGCCTGCCCGTGGCGGCCTTTTCCTCGGGCGAGGCGAAGACCATCTGGATCAGCTTGCTGCCCAGATTGCGGCGGATCACGGCGCGCTTGCCGGCGCGCAGCATCGGCTTGTGCACGTAGAACTCGTCGGGGTTCACCGCCCCCTGCACCACCGTCTCGCCCAGGCCGTAGCTGGAGGTGACGAACACCACGTCCTCAAAGCCGGACTCGGTGTCGATGGTGAACATCACGCCGGCGGCGCCCAGGTCCGAGCGCACCATGCGCTGCACCCCGGCCGACAGCGCCACCACGTCGTGCGCGAAGCCCTTGTGCACGCGGTAGGAGATCGCCCGGTCGTTGTAGAGCGAGGCGAACACTTCCTTCATCTTGTGCAGCACGTCCTCGATGCCGACGACGTTCAGAAAAGTCTCCTGCTGGCCGGCAAAGGAGGCATCGGGCAGGTCCTCGGCCGTGGCGGAGGAGCGCACCGCAAAGCTCGCCTGGGCATTGCCCGCGCACAGGGTCTCGAAGGCGGCGCGCACGGCGGCCTCCAGATCGGCCGGAAAGGGCTGGGCCTCGACCCAGCCGCGGATTTCCGCGCCCGCCTGCGCCAGCGCGCGCACGTCCTCCACATCCAGCCGCGCCAGGCGCTCGCTGATGCGCCCGGCCAGACCCTCGTGCGCGAGGAACTGGCGGAAGGCATGGGCCGTGGTGGCGAAGCCGGTAGGCACGCGCACCCCCTGCGGCAGCTGCGAGATCATCTCGCCGAGGCTGGCGTTCTTGCCGCCGACGACCTCGACGTCCTCCATCCTCAGGTTTTCAAACGGTACGACCAGGGCGGTCGCCTCAAAGCGTGCAGACATGGGAATGCTCCAGAAGTTGAAACCGGGTCTGCGCCTGCCAGGGCGGGAGCGGGGACGGGGGCGCCTGGCAGGCTGGCACCCATGCGGCGGCTGCGGCTTTGCTGTTGTGGTTGTGGGCCGGCGCGGAGCATGGATGGGGAATTGGGAATAATGCGCGCCATTGTAGTGTTCCGCCCCGCCGGGCGGCGCCCCCGCCCTGCCCTCTGCTCCTGCCCATGTTGCCCTCCACCACGCGCACGGTCTTCTACATCTCCGACGGCACCGGCATCACGGCCGAGACCTTCGGCAACGCCATCCTGGCCCAGTTCGATGTGCGCCCGCGCCACGTGCGCCTGCCCTTCATCGACACCGAGGACAAGGCCCACCAGGTGGTGCGCCAGATCAACCACACGGCCGAGCTGGAGGGCCGCAAGCCCATCGTGTTCACGACCCTGGTGAACATGAGCGTGCTGCGCATCATCGAGGAAGGCTGCCGCGGCATGCTGCTGGACATGTTCAGCACCTTCATCCGCCCGCTGGAGGCCGAGCTGGGCGTGAAATCCATGCACCGCGTCGGGCGCTTCTCGGACATCAGCATGTCCAAGGAGTACAGCGACCGCATCGAGGCCATCAACTTCAGCCTGGACCACGACGACGGCCAGAGCCACCGCGACCTGGATGGCGCGGACGTCATCCTGGTGGGCGTCTCGCGCAGCGCCAAGACGCCCACCAGCCTGTACCTGGCGATGCAGCACGGGCTGAAGGTGGCGAACTACCCGCTGATCCCCGAGGACTTCGAGCGCCGCCAGCTGCCGCCCGCGCTGGTGCCCCACCGGCGCAAGATCTTCGGCCTGACCATCGACCCGGTGCGCCTGTCGGAGATCCGCAACGAGCGCCGCCCGGGCTCCAAGTACGCCGACCTGGAGAACTGCCGCTACGAGGTCGCCGAGGCCGAGGCGATGATGCGCCGTTCGGGCATCCGCTGGCTGTCCTCGACGACCAAGAGCATCGAGGAGATCGCCACCACCATCTTGCAGGAAGTGCGCCCCGAGCGGTTGCAGTATTGAACGGCCCGCGCCTGGCACTGCGCCCTCACAGCAGGCTGGACCCTGGCCCTTCCCCGTGGTAGAGCCACGGCACGTCCAGCAGCCGCCCCCCCAGCAGCCGCAGGGCCGTGTCGCGCCCCCAGCGCAGCGGCCCGCGCGCATGGAAGATCACGCCGTTGCGCGCCGCCCGCGCCTGCACGCGCGCATTGCGCTGCCAGCGGTTGAGCGCGTAGCGACGCAGTCGCAGGGGCACCTCCAGGTCGTGCATGGACAGCGCCCGCTGCAGCTCCGCCGCGTCCTCGATGGCCATCCCTGCGCCCTGGGCGAGGTAGGGGTGCATGGGGTGGGCGGCGTCGCCGAGCAGCGCCACCAGGCCGGCCGCCATCTCATGCGGGCCGGCTACCGGCGCGCGATCGCGCAGCGGCCACAGGCGCC
>NZ_ALEE01000311.1 GCF_000282995.1 Melaminivora alkalimesophila | reverse complement strand
GGCCACAGGCGCCAGCCGCTGCCCAGCTGCGGCACCGCGCGGATGAGTTCCTGCAGCCGCGTGCAGGTGCGCGCCAGCGCCGCCTCCAGCTCGGCGGCGTTCGCGCCATGGTCCCAGGCATCGAGGTCGGACGGCGCCTGCCCGTGCCGGATGGCGACGATGTTCAGCAGCTCGCCCCGGCGCACCGGGTAATGCACCACGTGCAGCCGCGGCCCCAGCCAGACCGTGACCTGCTGCGAGCGCAGGGAGGGTGGCAATGCCGACTGCGACACAAGCGCACGGTAGGCCAGGTGCCCCCGGCTGCGCGTCGTGCCCTCGGCGAGCAGCTGCGCGCGCACCCGGCTGTGCAAGCCATCCGCACCGACCAGGGCATCGCCTTCCACCTCGACCTGGGCGCCGTCCGTCTGGCGCACCAGGCGCAGGCCGACCGCCGCTCCGTCCTCGTGGTAGCCCGCGACCGCGTGGCCCAGCCTCCAGCCCACGTCCGCCAGTGCGGCGGCGCCATCGCGCAGCAGGCCATGCAGGTCGGCCCGGTGGATGGTGGCGTAGGCTGCCCCATAGCGCTGCACGACCGCGGAACCCAGGCCCAGGGACGCCAGCTCGCCGCCCCCCTGCGCGCAGCGCACCGCTAGCCGGTCGGGGAAGGAGGCGACCTCCTGCAGGGCCGACTGCAGCCCCCAGGCCTGCAGGTGGCGCACCACGTTCGGCCCGAGCTGCACGCCGGCCCCGACCTCGGTGAACGCAGGCGCACGCTCATACAGCCGCACCTCCCAGCCGGCACGCGCGCCGCCGATGGCCGCCGCCAGGCCACCGATCCCTCCGCCGGCCACCAGAATCTGTTTTTTCACCATGCCCGATTGTCGCCCGCCGCCCCGCGCGGGACGCGGCTCAGGCGGGCGCCGGTTGCAAGGCCTGCTCCAGGGCCTCGGCGGGCGCCGGCC
>NZ_ALEE01000310.1 GCF_000282995.1 Melaminivora alkalimesophila | reverse complement strand
GGGCGCCGGCCGGCCGAACAGGTAGCCCTGGAAGGCACGGCAGCCGTGCTGTCGCAGGAATTCCAGCTGGCTGGTGGTCTCCACGCCCTCGGCCACCACCTGCAGATCCAGGCTGTGCGCCAGGGCGAGGATGGTGCGCACGATGGCCGCATCGTTCGGCTCACCCAGCACGTCGCGCACGAACGCCCGGTCGATCTTGATCTGGTCCAGCGGCAGGCGCTTGAGGTAGGACAGCGAGGAGTAGCCGGTGCCGAAGTCGTCCAGCGAAAAGCCCACGCCCTCGGCGCGCAGGCTCTCCATCTTGGCAATGGTCTCCTCGGTCTCGTTCAGCAGCAGGCTCTCCGTGAGCTCCAGCCGGAGCTGGCGCGGGCGCGCGCCGCTTGCCCTCAGCGCCTGGCGCACGCGCGCGGCGAAGTCGGGCTGGCGAAACTGGCGCGCGCTCACGTTGACCGACACCACCAGCGCATCCAGCCCGGGTCGTCCGGCCCAGCGCGCCAACCGCGTGCAGGCCGCCTGCAGCACCCAGTCCCCGAGCGCCAGGATCAGGCCGGTGCGCTCTGCCAGCTCGATGAATTCGCCCGGCCCGACCACGCCCCGCACAGGGTGCTGCCAGCGCACCAGCGCCTCGGCGCCGATGATCGCCCCGCCTCCGTCGACCACCGGCTGGTAGTACAGCAGCAGCTCCTGCTGCACCAAGCCACGGCGCAGCTCGCCCTCCAGCTGCGCCCGGGCGCGCATCTGCTCGAGCAATCCCGGGTCGAAGAAGCGCACCGAGTTGCGCCCCGCCGCCTTCGCCTGGTACATGGCGAAGTCGGCCTGGCGGATCAGCTCCTCGGCCGCCGGGGCGGGGTGCGCGAACAAGGTCATGCCGACGCTCGAGGTGCTGTGGTAGTGCTGCCCGTCCTGCAGCAGGTAGGGCCGGGTCAGGGCCGCCATCACCTTGCGCGCCACCTCATCGCCATCGCGGCGCGCCTGGTCCGGCGCATGGTCCAGCCCCCCCACCAGCAACACGAATTCGTCGCCGCCGAAGCGCGCCACCGTATCGCCGGCCCGCACCGCGCCACGCAGCCGCTGCGCGACCTCCACCAGCAGCGCGTCGCCGTGCTCGTGCCCGCGCGTGTCGTTGAGTTCCTTGAAGTGGTCCAGATCGACGAACAGCAGCGCCGCGTGGTGGCCGCTGCGCTCCAGCCCGCTGCAGGTGCGCTGCAGCCGGTCGAGCAGCAACCGCCGGTTCGGCAGCCCCGTCAGGGCATCGTAGAAGGCCAGGCGCTCGATCTGTTCCTCGGCGTGCTTGCGGTCGGTGATGTTGCGCCCCACGCCCCGGTAGCCGACGAAGCGGCCGCCGTCCTCCACCATGGGCTCACCGCTCAGGGCGATCCAGCGCACCTGCCCCTGCGGGTCCAGGAGCTTGAGCTCGAGCTCCCGAAAGGGCTGGCGCGCGGCGATCCGTTGAACGTGCTCGGTCCAGGCGGCGCGCGTGAGGTTGAGGGCACCCAGCTCCGCCAGCGTCCGCCCCAGCCAGTCCTGCAGCCGCGCATCGCCCTGTGCGGCGGTGCCGCGGATGTCGGTGAAGCGCAGCTGCGCGTCCTGCTCCCAATACCAGTCCGACGACAGCGCACACAGGCTGCGAAAGCGCTCCTCGCTGCGCTGCTGCTCGGCCTGCACGCGCAGGTACTCGCTCACGTCGGAGAAGGTGCGCACGAAGCCGCCGCCGGGCAGCAGCCGGGTGCGCACCTCCAGCGTCCGTCCATCGCGTGTGCGCCGCCGGTAGAGGTCTGGCGACGGGTCACGGGCGCCGCGCAGGATGTAGGGGCGCCCCCGCCCGTCCACCAGCTCGCACAGTTCGCCAAAGTCGCCGCGGCGCCGCTGCAGCTCGGTCAGCTCCGCCAGGGTGGCGCCGCTGGCCACCAGCGCCTCCGGCAGGTCCAGGAACTCCAGGGCCTGCTGGTTGTAGACCGTGACGCGGCCCTCCGGATCGGTCTGCAGGATGCCCTGGCTCATGCTCCCCAAGGCCGTGCGCAGCTCCGCCAGTTGCCTGGCCTCGTGGGGCCGCACCGCGCCGCCCGCCGGCGCGAGCAGTGCAGCGATCCGCTCCAGCAGCTCGGGCACGTGGTCGTGGCCCTTGCGCCGCAGCACATAGTCGCCCAGGCACGCGCCCGCCGGGCCCATGCGCAGGGCGCGCGCTGCCAGGTGTTCCTGCGCCTCGTCGAGACACAGCAGCAGGCGCCATGCCGCACCGGTTCGCAGCCATTGCGGCAGCTCGTGTTCGTCGGGCGCCAGGCAGAGCACCACCACGTCCCAGCCCTGCCGGGGCGTCGCCACGTCGGGGCGGGCACGTGCATCCCCAGCCAGCCCCGGTCGCCGAGCGTGATCAGCTGCAGCGCGCGCCGGGCGTGCTGCGGTTCACGGTCGATCCAGGCGATGCGCGTGCTGAGCTCCATGGCACTTGGGGCCGGCGCGGCGGCCCGGTGTGCACGGAGGCCATCCCGGGAGCCGCCGCGCGGGCGCGGCAGACTTGTCGATGAACGATTATCGAGTCAATGCGCCGCCCGCGCATGCGGCAGGCCCCCGGGTGAACCCGGCAGTCTGGGCGGTGTCGGGAGCCCGCTGCGCCCGCCTCCTACTGCAGCAGCAACTGGCGCAGCACGTACGGCAGGATGCCGCCCGCCCGGTAGTAGTCCACCTCGATGGGCGTGTCGATGCGCAGGACCAGCGGCACCTCCTGGGCGACGCTGCCGTCCTCGCGCAGGATGCGCATCAGCGCCTCACTCTGCGGGCGCAGCTGCGGGTCGGGAAGGATGTCGATGCGCTCGCTGCCTTTGAGGCCGAGCGACTGCCAGGAATCATTGCCCTGGAACTGCAGCGGCAGCACGCCCATCCCGACCAGGTTCGAGCGGTGGATCCGCTCGAAGCTGCGCGCCACCACGGCGCGGATGCCCAGCAGCTGCGTGCCCTTGGCCGCCCAGTCGCGGCTCGAGCCGG
>NZ_ALEE01000309.1 GCF_000282995.1 Melaminivora alkalimesophila | reverse complement strand
GGCGGGAGCCGGTGCCGTATTCCTCGCCGGCGAAGACCACCGTCGCGTGGCCCTGGGCCATGTACTGCATGGCGGCATCGAAGATCGACATGCGTTCGCCGCGCCGTGGCCCATCGCCCTGGAACAGGGTGTAGCCCCCTTCCTCGCGCGAGCCGTCTTCCAGCGGCGGGATCATCAGGTTCTTGATGCGCACGTTGGCGAAGGTGCCGCGCATCATGACCTCGTGGTGGCCGCGGCGCGAGCCGTAGCTGTTGAAGTCCGGGCGTGCCACGCCATGCTCCTTGAGCCACTCGCCCGCCGGCGAGCTCTCCTTGATCGAGCCGGCCGGAGAGATGTGGTCGGTGGTGATCGAGTCGCCGAACAGCGCCATGATGTGCGCCCCGCGGATCGCCTCGCCCGTGGCTGCCGCGCCGCTCGCGCCCTCCAGCGTGAAGCCGGAGAAATACGGGGGCTCGGCAATGTAGGTGCTCTGGGGCCAGGAATAGACCTCGCCGGTCACGCCCTGGATGCGGCCCCACAGCTCGCCCGGGTCGGTCTTCACCTTCGCGTAGTTCTCGCGGAAGGCCTTGCCGTTCATGGCGTAGTGCATGAGCTGGTGGACTTCCTCACTGGTGGGCCAGATGTCGCGCAGGAAGACCTCCTTGCCGTCCTTGCCGCGCCCCACGCATTCGGTCGTGAGGTCGCGCAGCATGGTGCCGGCGATGGCGTAGGCGACCACCAGCGGCGGGCTGGCCAGGAAGTTGGCCCTGATGTTGGGGTGGATGCGCGCCTCGAAGTTGCGGTTGCCCGACAGCACCGCGGCACACACCAGGTCGTTGCGCGCGATCACGTCGTTGATCGCCGGCGCCAGGTCGCCCGCGTTGCCGATGCAGGTCGTGCAGCCATAGCCCGCCAGCGCAAAGCCGAGCTTTTCCAGGTACGGCAGCAGGCCGGTCTCGGCCAGGTACTGCGTGACCACGCGCGAGCCCGGCGCGAGCGAGGTCTTGATGTGCGGCTGCACCGTCAGGCCCGCCTCCACCGCCTTCTTGGCCAGCAGGCCGGCGGCCAGCAGCACGCTGGGGTTGGAGGTGTTGGTGCAGCTGGTGATGGCGGCGATCAGCACGTCGCCGTTGCCGATGGTCGGGTCGCCTTCCATCGGAGGCAGGGCCGCGGCACTGGCGCGCTCGTCGTGCATGATCTCGCGCGCCGGCTTGTTCTGCTTCATCTCCGCCAGGAAACGCGGTGCGCCCGGGGGCGTCTCCGGATCCTGCGGCACCACGTCCGGCACCAGGGCCGAGCGCTGCACGTGGTGGCGTGTCTTGAGCAGCTCCGCCGGCTGGTTGAAGCCGCCCTCGGACATCGGCTTGCTGAACAGCGAGGCGAACTGCCGGGCGACGCTGCCCAATTCGATGCGGTCCTGCGGACGCTTCGGACCGGCAAGGCTCGGGGTGACGTTGGCCAGGTCCAGACGCACGATCTGCGAATACTCGATGTCCCCCGCCTTTGGAACCCCGAACAGCCCCTGGGCACGGAAGTAGGCCTCCAGCGCGGCGATTTCCTGCTCGTCCCGGCCGGTGCCCCGGAAGTATTCGAGCGTCTTCTCGTCCACGGGAAAGAAACCCATGGTCGCCCCATACTCGGGCGCCATGTTGCCGATGGTCGCGCGGTCGGGCAGGGAGAGCGAGCGCGTGCCTTCGCCGAAGAATTCGACGAACTTGCCCACCACCTTGGCTTCGCGCAGCATCTGCGTCACGGTCAGCACCAGGTCGGTGGCGGTCACGCCCTCGCGCAGCTCGCCCGTCAATTCGAAGCCGACGACATCAGGCGTGAGGAAATACACCGGCTGGCCGAGCATCGCCGCCTCGGCCTCGATCCCGCCCACGCCCCAGCCGACCACGCCGATACCGTTGATCATGGTGGTATGGCTGTCGGTGCCGACCAGGGTATCCGGGTAATACACTCCGTCCTTGCTGCGGTGCACTCCCGGCGCCAGATATTCCAGGTTGACCTGGTGGACGATGCCGAAACCGGGGGGCACGACCCCGAAGGTGTCGAATGCCTGCATGCCCCATTTCATGAACTCGTAGCGCTCGCGGTTGCGGTGGAATTCGAGTTTCATGTTCAGGTCGAGCGCCTCGGGCGTGCCGTAGTAGTCGACCATGATGGAGTGGTCGACCACCAAGTCGACCGGCACCAGCGGTTCGATTTTGCGCGGGTCTTTGCCGAGGCGCTCGGCTGCGCTGCGCATGGCGGCCAGGTCCACCAGCAGCGGCACCCCGGTGAAATCCTGCAGCACCACGCGCGAGACGATGAAGGGGATTTCCTCCTTGCGCACGCCGGTCGGGCTCCACTGGGCGAGCTGGGCCACGTGCTCGGCAGTGACCTTGCGTCCGTCGCAGTTGCGCAGCACGGATTCCAGCACGATGCGCAGGGAAATGGGAAGCCGCTGCACCGAGGGAAACTGCTTTGCCAGCTCCGGCAGGGAAAAGAAGCGCCCCTGCGCACCGGTGGCCGTACTGAGCGGCTGGATGGTGGATGCAAAGGGATGGGAGCCGCTTTGCAGGGAGGTTTCTTCGTGGCTTGGATAGGACATGCAGTAACTCCAGTGAGATGGCGACAACGCCCCATTCTGTCAGCACTGCCACACCAAGCCAACGTGAAAAACCTCTTGGGCGCCCATCCAAGAAAGATCGGCGCGCCGTCCTGCACGGCAAGGGGTTGTTATCCTACACACGCCGTACCGCACGGCCTGTGCAGGGACGCAGCCTGAAGACCGGCACCGGCCCGCGAGGCCTGCCGGTCTGGCACACGCCCGCGGGCTGGAGGCCCTACATCGGCCGGAGTTGCCGCGGCGCCACCGATGGCAGCGCCCGGCTTTTCACCGTGAGCCCGCTACTTGCAGGTATTCAGATGGCGAATTTCTCGCGATCCTCGTTCTGAATCCAGCGCGGCGGCTTTCCACGGCCCGTCCAGGTCTGGCCGGTGGCCGGATTGCGATACTTCGGGGGCACCTTCGTGCCTGCGGTGGAGGTCGCGCGCGTGCTGCGGCCCGAGGGGAATACATCCTGCGGAGTCAATTCGAACTCGGCGACGAGTTCGCGCACCTTTGCAACCGCCGCGGACAGCTCACGGCGGCGCGCGTCCTTGATGCGCTGCTCCAGGGCTTCGCGCTCCTTCAGGAGATCTCTATAGCTGGCTTCTTGGTTCACGGTGGAATTCAAGTGGACGTTATGGATATGCATGCGGGGCGGATTATAAATACATCGGGGCGGCGCTGCATACCTGTGTCGTGAATATCTACACCCAGGGCTTTCTCGGGTTTCGCGCCCAGTGCGGCGCCAATCTGCGCCACAATGGCGCGCGGGAAACGGCCGCCGCGGTCCTGCCTGCCTGGGGCTGAACGGCCCGCACGCGGGCGAAAGAACGCACCGGGGCGTCACGCAAGCGTATTTCCACGTATATCCACCGCCTCGGACACCGCAAGCCCTGCCCCCAAATAACGCATGACCTCATGAGCACATATTGCATTGGCGATATCCAGGGCTGCGACGACGCGCTGGCGCGGCTGCTCGCCGAAATCGGCTTCTCGCCCAGTCGGGACACTGCCTACCTCCTGGGCGATCTGGTCAACCGCGGCCCCGATTCCGCCGCGGTGCTGCGGCGCTGCCGGGCGGCCGATGGCAGCCTGCTGCCGGTGCTCGGCAACCACGACCTGCACCTGCTCGCGGTGGCCCATGGCGTGCGCCCGCCGTCGCGGCGCGACACCTTGGACGGCATCCTGGCTGCACAAGACCGCGCCGCCCTGCTGGACTGGCTGCGCCTGCAG
>NZ_ALEE01000308.1 GCF_000282995.1 Melaminivora alkalimesophila | reverse complement strand
TGGCTGCGCCTGCAGCCGCTGGTGCGCCGGGTGGAGCATGGCGCGGGGCATTTTCTGGCGCTGCATGCGGGCGTGTTGCCGCAGTGGGACGAGGCGGCGGTGCTGGAACACGCCGCCGAGGTGGAGCACATGCTGCGTGGGCCGGAACTGGGCACCTTCCTGGGCCGGATGTACGGCAATGCCCCCGACCAATGGAATGACCGGCTCAAGGGGACGGATCGCCTGCGAGTGATCGTCAACGCCCTCACGCGGCTGCGTTTCTGCACCCCCGAGGGGCGGATGGACTTTGGCAGCGCCGAGAGCGCCCCGCATGCGCCCCCGGGGCTGGTCCCGTGGTTCGAGGTCCCCGCACGGCGCACGGCGCAGACCGTGATCGCCTTCGGCCACTGGTCCACGCTGGGCCGGCTGGACCGCCCGAAGTTGCTGGGGCTGGACACCGGCTGTGTGTGGGGTGGCTGCCTGAGTGCCGTGCGCCTGGGCGCCTCGCTCGAAGAGCGGGAACATTTCCAGGTGCAGTGCCCCCAGGCGCAGCAGCCTGGGAGCTGAGCAAGAGCGGGCACGACAGGCCGGGCCCGCTGCTGGGTTCGCCGGGCCGGCTCAGCCTCCGTGGCTGACCATGAAGTCCACCGCGGCCTTGACTTCCTCGTCCGACAGCGAGGCCGCGCCGCCGCGCGGGGGCATCACGCCCTTCTTGCCCGTGAAGCCCTCGATGGCGTGCTTGTAGAGGGTGTCCTTGCCTTGGGCGATGCGCGGGCTCCAGTCGCTCTTGTCGTCGAGCTTGGGGGCCCCGGCCACGCCCGCTGCGTGGCACAGTGCGCACGACTTCTCGTACACGCTCTTGCCCAGTTCGCCGCCCCCTGCCGCTGCCGCTGCCGCTGCCGC
>NZ_ALEE01000307.1 GCF_000282995.1 Melaminivora alkalimesophila | reverse complement strand
GCGCCGGCGTCGCCGGCGGTGGCCGGGGTGGTATCCGTGGCAGCAGCGGAACCGGGCGCCGCCGGCTCCAGGCCGGAAGCGGCCGCCGGCTCAGGCGCCTTCTCGGACTCGGAGCTGGCTGCAGGCGCGGGCTCGGATGCGGGGGCGGTGGCAGGCTCGGGAGTCGTGCTGGGCGCGGGAGACTGCGAGACCGGAGGCGGCTCGGCGGGAGCCGGCGTGTCGTTCTTGCCGCAGGCAGCGAGCAGGAGCGCGGAACATGCCAATGCCATGGCGAGGGAATTCTTCGGGAACATGGATAGCCTTTCGTGAGAGGGATTGCACAATCCGCAGCACGCGCACGACCGCGAGCCGCGCCCAACACCCATCGTGCGCACGCGGGCGCCTTCCTGGTGTGGGAGTTCTTCCCATGTTCCTGTTGGAGTGGTTCCCGCGCCGCTGGCCCGGCGCCGGCCCCGCCTGTGGGATTCAGGCGTCCGAGGCTGCCGTCGGCGCCTTGAAGAGGGCTGCCACCTTGCGCCGTGGCTTGATGTTCGCGGAAAGGCTGCTGCGGGCCGCGGGCCGCGGCGCGGCCTCCCAGGTCGGGGCCGCCTGGGCGCCATCGCTGGGCTCGTAGGGCCTCTCGAAGAAGGGGTCCCGCGATGCGGAGGCGCTGCGGTGGCTGCTGCC
>NZ_ALEE01000306.1 GCF_000282995.1 Melaminivora alkalimesophila | reverse complement strand
TGCCGCCGCTGCGCCCATGGCTGCTGCGCGGCGCGGCGCTGGCAGCCGCCCCCTTGCCCTCGCGCCTGGCGCGCCGCCCCTCCTCGAAGCGCCCGCGTGGGCGTTCCTCTTCGAGTTCGATGGGCTCGAGCTCGATCTTCTTCTTGGTGAGCTTTTCGATGTCCGCCACCAGGCGCGTGTCGCTGCCCGCCACCAGCGTCACCGCCAGGCCGGAGGCGCCAGCGCGGCCGGTGCGGCCGATGCGGTGCACGTAGTCCTCGGCGTTGAAGGGCACGTCGTGGTTGAAGACCGCCGGCACGTCCTTGATGTCCAGTCCGCGCGCCGCGACGTCGGTGCACACCAGCAGGTCCACCTCGCCGGCCTTGAAGGCCTCCAGCGCCTTCAGACGCTCGTCCTGGCTCTTGTCGCCATGCAGCGCCGCAGTCTTCAGGCCGTCGCGCTCCAGCGCACGCGCCAGGCGCGCACAACCGAGCTTGCTGTTGACGAAGATGAAAGCCTGGCGCAGGTCACGGTCCTTGAGGACCTTGCGGATGGCGCGCCGCTTGTCGTCGCCGTCCACGCGGAAGAAGCGCTGCTCGACGGTGGAAGCCGTCTCGTTCGGGCGCGCCACCTCGATCACCACCGGATCCTGCAGGTAGCTGCCGGCCAGCCGCTTGATCTCGGGCGAGAAGGTGGCAGAAAACAGCAGGGTCGTGCGCTGCTTGGGCAGGTACGACAGGATGCGCTGCAGATCCGGCAGGAAGCCGATGTCCAGCATGCGGTCGGCCTCGTCGAGCACCACGTACTCGACCTGGTTGAGCACGGTGTTCTTGGCCTCGATGTGGTCCAGCAGGCGCCCCGGGGTCGCCACCAGCACCTCGACGCCCTTCTTCAGCTCCAGGGTCTGCGGCTTCATGTCCATGCCGCCGAAGACCACGGTGCTGCGCAGCTTGGTGTACTTGGCGTAGAGCGCGATCTGCTGGGCGACCTGGTCGGCGAGCTCGCGGGTGGGAAGCAGCACCAGCGCGCGCACCGGATGGCGCGCCGGCGAGGCCGAGCTGTTCTCGTGCTTGAGCAGCCGCTGCAGCAGCGGCAGGGAGAAGGCCGCCGTCTTGCCGGTGCCTGTCTGGGCGGCACCCATCACGTCCTTGCCGGTCAGGACGACGGGAATGGCCTGCGCCTGGATCGGCGTCATGGTCTCGTAGCCCATCTCGGCTACGGCGCGCTTGAGCGGTTCGGCAAGCGCCAGAGTGGAATAAGCTTGTGTCATCAAGCCGTGATTGTCGCACTGCAACAAAAAACGGGCCATGGGTGATGGCTTGTCACAGCGAGGATGCCCCGAATGTGTCGCAGGATTGCACGCTTCCGCTGTCGTAGCCGCGCGTGAACCAGCGCACGCGCTGGGCGCTGGTGCCGTGCGTGAAGGCGTCGGGGCGGACGGTGCCGCTGCTGCGCCGCTGCAGGGTGTCGTCGCCGATCTGCTGGGCGGCGTTCATGGCGGCCTCGATGTCGCCCGCCTCCAGCCAGTTGCGCGCCTGTTGTGAGTGGCGCGCCCAGATGCCGGCGTAGCAATCGGCCTGCAGCTCCAGGCGCACCGACATGGCGTTCTGTTCGCGCTGGCCGGCGCGCCCGCGCAGCCCATCCACCTTGGCTGTGGTGCCCAGCAGGGTCTGCACGTGGTGGCCGACCTCGTGCGCCACCACGTAGGCGCGCGCGAACTCGCCCGGGGCGCCGAGCTGGCGGCTCATGGTGTCGAAGAAGTCCATGTCGAGGTAGACCTTCTGGTCGCCCGGGCAGTAGAACGGCCCCATGGCGCTTTGCCCGGTGCCGCAGGCGGTGGGCGTGGCGCCGCGGAACAGGACCAGCTTCGGCGTGCGGTACTGGCCACCGCCCTCGCGGAAGATCTGGCTCCACACGTCCTCGGTCGAGGCCAGGATGGTCGACACGAAGGCGGCCTGCCGGTCGCCCTCGGGCGGCTGCGGCGCCGGGCCCTGCTGGACCTGCGGCGCCTCGCCACCCCCGGAGAGCACGCTCAGCGTCGTCAGCGGGTTGATGCCGAACACCCCCCAGCCGATCAGCGCCACCACCACGGCGCCGATGCCGATGCTGCGCCCGCCGACCAGGCCGCCGCCGCTGCGCCGGTCCTCGACGTTGGAGGATTCGCGATTGCCTTCCCATTTCATGGCTGTTTCCCGCTCGCGGTGGCTTGCGCCCGCCGCCGATCAGCGCGCGGCCAGCAGGGCTTCATCGCCCTGCGCCGGCAGGCGCGGTTGCAAGGTGGTGGTCACGTATTGCGCCGCCTGCAGCCGGGCATCGCGCACATGGCGCTCCAGCAGCCGGTCGAACGCCAGCAGCTGCACGACGATGACGACCAGGCCTGCAGCCGCAAGCCATGCGGCAACGCGCGCGCCGGAGGGCGGATCTGCGGGGGTGTTGCGCCCGGGGCGCGCGGCGGAGGAGGCAGGGTCGACCATGGGGAAGGGGCTCCAGCTTCGTTCGGGAAGATTGGCAGCATGCTAGCCGGCTGCCCTCTCCGGCGCGTGCGACGCGCGGCGCGCCCCGGCGTAGGACGGCTGCCGGGTCGCGTGCGCAGCGCCGCCCGACA
>NZ_ALEE01000305.1 GCF_000282995.1 Melaminivora alkalimesophila | reverse complement strand
CCCCCCCCGACACGAGCGGCAGGTCCAGCGGATCTCAGGCCCGGGGCAGGATCACGCCGACTTGGCCCTGGTACTTGCCGTTGCGGTCGCGGTAACTGACCTCGCAGGGCTCGTCGCCCTGGAAGAACAGCACCTGGGCGCAGCCCTCGCCGGCGTAGATCTTGGCCGGCAGCGGCGTGGTGTTGGAGAACTCGAGCGTCACGTAGCCCTCCCACTCGGGCTCGAAGGGCGTGACGTTGACGATGATGCCGCAGCGCGCGTAGGTGCTCTTGCCCAGGCAGATGGTCAACACGTCGCGCGGAATGCGGAAATACTCCACGGTGCGCGCCAGCGCGAAGCTGTTGGGCGGGATGATGCAGTAGTCGCCCTCGAAGTCGACGAAGCTCTTCTCGTCGAAGTTCTTCGGGTCCACCACGGTGCTGTGGATGTTGGTGAAGACCTTGAATTCGCGCGCGCAGCGGATGTCGTAGCCGTAGCTGCTGGTGCCGTAGCTGATGATGCGCTGGCCGTCGGCCTCGCGCACCTGGCCGGGCTCGAAGGGCTCGATCATGCCGTGCTGCTCGGCCATGCGGCGGATCCACTTGTCGCTCTTGATGCTCATGGGTTCACTCCTGGCGCGCGATTCTAGGCGATGGCCGGCACCCGGTAGCTAGCCATTTGATAGCTGCGCGGGCTTGAATGGAAAGCCCCGCAGCCGCCCTTCACGCGATGAACGTGCGCTCGACCAGGCGGTCGTCGCCCAGCACGATCATGGCGAAGAGCAGCTCGGCCACGCTCGTCGCGGCCCGCGTGCGCCGCGCCAGCAGCGGTGTGGCGGCCGGGTTCAGCACCACGAAATCGGCCTCGCAGCCCGGCTGCAGGTTGCCGACGGTGCCTGCCAGGCCGAGCGCCCGGGCAGCCCCTGCCGTGTGCTGCCACCACAGCTGCTCGGGCGTGAGCGAGATGCCCGGCTTGGTCTGGCCCTCGCGGCCCACGCAGTAGGCCGCGAGCATGGTGCGAAACGGGCTGAAGGAGGTGCCGCCGCCCACGTCGCTGGCCAGGCCATAGGCCATGCCCACGCGGTCGGCCGAGGCGTAGTCGAAGAAGCCGCTGCCCAGGAACAGGTTGCTGGTGGGGCTGACGGCGGCGGCTGCGCCCCGCTCGCGCATCAGCGCCCGGTCGGCGTCGTCGACATGGATGCAGTGGGCGTAGATGGCCCTGTGGCGCAGCAGGCCGAAGTCGTCGTAGATGCCCAGGTAGCTGCGCGAGTCGGGAAACAGTTCGCGCGCCCAGCGGATCTCGTCCAGGTTCTCGGCCACGTGCGACTGGATCCAGACATCGGGGTGGCGCGCGGCGATCTCGCCGGCACCCGCGAGCTGGCGCGGCGTGCTGGTGGGCGCAAAGCGCGGCGTGATGGCGTAGCCCAGCCGCCCTCGGCCGTGCCAGCGTTCGATCAGCGCCTCGGTGTCGAGCAGGCCCTGCTCGGTGTCGTCGCGCACACCGTCGGGGGAGTGCCGGTCCTGCAGCACCTTGCCGGCGATCAGGCGCAGGCGGCGCGCCCCGGCTTCCTGCATCAGCGCATCGACCGCGCATGGGTGCGAGGTGCCGAAGACGAGCGCGCTGGTCACGCCGTTGCGCGCCAGCTCGTCGAGGAAGAAGCGCGCCACCGCGGCCGCGTGCTGCGGGTCGGCGAAGCGCGCCTCGTGCGGGAAGGTGTAGGTCTCCAGCCAAGGCAGCAGGCCGCCAGCGGGCGAGCCGATCACGTCGGTCTGCGGGTAGTGGATGTGCAGGTCGACAAAGCCGGGAGCGATGATGCGGCCCGGCCAGTGCGTCACCGGCACGCCCTCGGCGTATTGGCGGCCCAGCACATTCCACGGCCCGGCCGCCACCACACGCTGCACGCCGGCGGCATCCGGCGCCGTGACCAGCAGCCCGTCCTCGTCGTACACGGCCGAGCCATCCTCGGCAAAGCGCAGCAGCGCAGATCGGTAGCAATGCATGGCCGTCACTGTAGGCGCAGCTGCCCCCGTTGCCATCCGCCGTGGGTGATGAAGGCTATACGCCCTGGCTCACGGCGCCACGGGCGCGCCGCCCTCGAACCAGCGTTTGAAGACGCCGCGCTCCTCTTCGCTCAGGGCGCTGGGGTTGCCAAAGGGCATCTTCTTCAGCTGCACCACCTGCTGGTAGATCTGCTGGGCGTGCGCCTGTACCTCGGCGGGCGAATCCAGGCGCACGTTCTTCTGCGCGATGGCGCTGCCGTGGCACATGACGCAGTGCTGGGTGATGAGCGCGTTCACGGCAGCAAAGCCCGTGTCGGCCAGCGCCGCGGCAGGGGCGGCAGAGGGGGCGGGCGCAGGCACCGGCCTGAGCCACACGAGGACCCCCAGCAGCACCGCCACGCCCACGGCGGCGTAGGGCCACGGGTGGCCGTTGCGGCCCAGCTTGTGGCCATGGCGCATGACGAAGAACTGGCGGATGGCGGCGCCGGCGAACATCATCAGGATCAGCACCAGCCAGTTCAGTTCGTGGTTGTAGAGCCAGCCGTAGTGGTTCGACAGCATGGCGAACAGCACCGGCAGGGTGAAATAGGTGTTGTGCACGCTGCGCTGCTTGCCGCGCTTGCCGTGGATGGGGTCGGGCGCCTGGCCGGCCCGGAGCGAGGCCACCACCTTGCGCTGGCCCGGGATGATCCAGAAAAACACGTTGGCGCTCATGGCGGTCGCCAGCATCGCGCCCATCAGCAGGAACGCCGCCTGGCCGGGAAAGATGCGGCAGGCGAGCCATGCGCCGATGCACACCAGCACCAGCACCAGCGCGCCGACGATGGCGTCGCCCCGCTCGCGCTGGCCGAAGACGCGGCAGATGGCGTCGTACAGCAGCCAGAACACCACCAGAAAGGCCAGCGCCGCCACCACCGCCATGGTCGGCGACATCAGCGGGTTGGCCGGGTGGACCAGGTAGATGCCGGCATTCCACAGGTACGACACCGACAGCAGCGCGAAGCCCGACAGCCAGGTCGTGTAGCTTTCCCAGAAGAACCAGTGCAGGTGGCCGGGCAGCTTCGGCGGCGCGACGTTGTACTTGACGGGGTGGTAGAAGCCGCCGCCGTGCACGGCCCACAGCTCGCCGTCCACACCCTGGCGCTTGAGGTGTTCATCGACCGGCGGGGTGAGGCTGCTGTCCAGGAAGACGAAATAGAACGACGAGCCCACCCAGGCGATCGCGGCGATCACGTGCAGCCAGCGCAGCAACAGGTTGGCCCAGTCCAGGAGATAGCTTTCCATGGCGTATCCGATGCGCCACCACCACGGCGGCGCGCAAGCTGCTCACCACGGCGGGCGCTCTGAGCAGGCGAGATCGGGGGCCGCGCACCGAGGCTTTGCGCCGTGCTCCGCTGCGACCTGTTTTGTGGACACGGAGTGTATGCAATTTTGCGCTGGGCCGGCGTTCGGGATCACCCGGATGCGGGCGCGGAAGCCAGCACCGCAAGGCGCTGCAGCAGCTGGGCCGCCACCGCCACGGCGATGACCTCGGGCTGCTTGCCCTCGATGCCCGGCACGCCGATGGGACAGGTCACGTGCGCCAGCTCCGCCTCGCCGAAGCCCCGCGCCTCCAGCCGGTGGCGGAAGGTGGCCCATTTGGTGCGGCTGCCGATCAGGCCGATGTAGGGCAGGTCGGCCCGCTCGCGCTGGCGCGCCAGGCAGGCGGCCAGGATGTTCAGGTCCTCGGCGTGGCTGAAACTCATGATCAGCACCAGCGAGCCGGGCGCGAGCGTCGGCACCGCCGCGTGCACCGGCTCGGAATGCTCGCACAGCGCGCGCGCCGCCACCTCGGCATCGAATACACCGTCGCGGCTGTCGATCCAGTGCAGCGCGAACGGCAGCGGCGCGAG
>NZ_ALEE01000304.1 GCF_000282995.1 Melaminivora alkalimesophila | reverse complement strand
CAGCGGCGCGAGCGCACGCGCCAGCGCATGGCCCACGTGCCCGCCGCCGAAGAGCGCCACCGGCTGCAGCCGCGGCGCGAGCTGCGCACGCAGCCGCTCGGCGTCTGCGGCGTCCACGCACTCGAGCCGCAGCTGCACCACACCGCCGCAGCACTGTCCCAGGCTGGGGCCCAGCGCCTGGCGCAGCAGCACCGGGCCGACCTCCCCCGCGGCGGCGCGGTGCGCCAGCAGCTGCCGCGCCTCCTGCAAGGCACGCCACTCCAGGTGGCCGCCGCCGATGGTGCCGATGGGCGGGGCGTCGGCCTGCGCCGACACGGCCATCCAGGCGCCGCGCTCGCGTGGCACCGAGCCTTGGGTAGACTCCACCGTCACCAGGCAGGCCGGGGCCGCGCCCAGGCTGGCGAGCAACGCCTGCAGTGCGCGCGTCGTGGTGTCCATCATCGCTCCTTCCCCTGCTTCCTTCATCGCCCGCGGCCACCGCCGCCTCGCACAGCGCGCCCATGTCCCATCCGCCCTCACCCTCCCCCACGCCCGCAAACCCGTCGTCCCCCGGCTGGCTG
>NZ_ALEE01000303.1 GCF_000282995.1 Melaminivora alkalimesophila | reverse complement strand
TGGTACGGCCTATGGGGAGCAGGTCACTGAACCATGAATACCTTGCGGCCGGTTGGTGTAACCTTGCACAAGAAGCCCGGAACGAGCGTATCCCGGAGTTCCATGTCGCAGGTTTGCGCCTGCGCCGTGTCAACGACGGACTTGGTGAGTTTGATCTTTGCCATGAGGTGCTCCTGAAAGGCCCCGATTCCAGGGGCCGGCTAGGAGCCAGGCGGAGGAGAACCGGGGCGGTTTGCATCGCGCACCGGGATATGATCGAAGGCATTGGTCTGGCGGAAAACCTGCTACAGCAAGCCACATCCAAGTCCAGCGTTAGCCCGGTGCGGATGCCATGCTCTGGCTTAAAATCCGCCGCCTTCCTGCAAAGGGGCGTGCCGGTTCGACCCCGGCCCGGGGCACCAGGAGATTCGTTATGTCAGACTACAACGCTCCGTTCGAGATCCATGTCCACGGCCAGATCCAGCTGCGCGGCGACGTGAACTTCCAGCAGTTGCAGGACGCCCTGAAGCCGCTGTGGACCTACGCCGGCGCCCGCTCGCTGGCCGACGGCGCCGAGAGCGCCTACGAGGACGAGCCGGGGATCCAGTTCGATCCCAAGGAGCGCGTCCTGCAGATGTGCTGGACGGTGCATGGCGACGAGGACTTCCGCCAGTCGCTCGACGAGATGTGCATGAGCCTCAACGAGCTGGCCGAGCAGGGCGCGGCGATCGAGGTGACTTTCTACGACGCCGAGTTCGACGAGGAAGAGGCGGACGAGGACGCCGAGTCGCGCGACGACTTCGTGATGCTCTTCGTCGGCCCGACGCCCGCGGCGATCATGCAGGTGCAGCGCGACCTGCTGGTGCAGGACGTGGTCAACCTGATGGAACGCCACTTCGACGGCGCCGAGCTGGGCGGGGTGGTGGCGGAGATCGACAAGCTGTTCTCCGAGCGCTTCGACGCCCTGGTCAGCTCGCTGGAGATCGGCAAGCCGCCGCGCGGCGCCGGCGGGCAGGGCGGGTCGGGCCAC
>NZ_ALEE01000302.1 GCF_000282995.1 Melaminivora alkalimesophila | reverse complement strand
GGGTCGGGCCACGGCGGCGGCCGCCGTCCGCGCCACCTGCACTGACGCGCCTGTCCGGGCTCAGGCCTGGACCTTGGCACACGCGGAAGCGGGCAACCCCAGCCAGTGCCGTGCCGCCGCCTGCAGGGCGGCAAGCTCGCCCGTGGTCCACAGGCGCAGCCGGCCCGGCGTGGCCGGGCCCTCGCGCAGCAGGCCGCGCGCCGCCAGCATCCGCCGCGTCTGGCGCGCCACGGGAACGCCCGTGTCGATCAGCCGAACTTCCTCGCCCAGCAGCTGGCGCAGGGCATCGCGGGCGAACACGTAATGCGTGCAGCCCAGCACCAAGGTGTCGATGTTTCCGGGTTCCTCGCCGAACGCCCCCAGCCGCGCCGTGTAGTGGGCGCACAGCTCGAGCACGCGCTGCCGTGCCGCTGCGCCGGCCTTCCCGCCCTCGGCACTGGATTCGATCGCGTGCGCGAGCCCGTCGCAGGCCTGCACCGCCAGCCCGACCCCTCTGCCATGTGCCTGCAGCAGGCGGCGGAAGCGGGCGCTTGCCACCGTGCCGCGTGTGGCGAGCACGCCCACGCGGCCGGTGCGGCTGGTCTGCACGGCCGGCTTGATGGCCGGCTCCACCCCCACCACCGGCATGTTCGGCCAGGCGGCGCGCAGCTGCTCCACCGCCGCGGCCGTGGCGGTGTTGCAGGCCACCACCAAGGCCTTGGCGCCGTGCTGCTGCACGAGCAGCCGGCCGATGGCCAGGCTGCGCGCGATGACGAAGGCCTCGCCGCGCTCGCCATAGGGGGCGTGGGCGCTGTCGGCCAGGTAGAGGCAGTCCTCGCCAGGCAGCTCCTCGCGCAGCGCCGCCAGCACGCTCAGGCCGCCGACGCCGCTGTCGAACATGCCGATGGGAGCCTGGGAGGCGGCGGGCGTCATTGGGGGTGGATCCTCACGGGCCGAAGGCATGGAATGTCGGGCAGGGCGCGGCCGCCAAGTATGCCGCGGCTGTGTGCGGGCGCGTCGCCAGCCGCGGGCTTGCGCGGCGGGCCTGCGACATAATCATCGAATCTGCCCCCGGCTTGGCCCACGAAGCCCCGAGATGGCCTGTTTCCTCGCCTGCCGCACCAACGCCGCGGCGCGCGCAGGCCGCCGATGCGCCCTCCGTTCCTTCCTTTCGCGTTCCCGTACCAAGATGCCTGAATACCGTTCCAAGACCTCCACCGCTGGCCGCAACATGGCGGGCGCGCGTGCCCTGTGGCGCGCCACCGGCATGAAGGATGCCGACTTCTCCAAGCCGATCATCGCGGTGGTGAACTCGTTCACCCAGTTCGTTCCGGGCCACGTGCACCTCAAGGACCTGGGCCAGCTGGTGGCGCGCGAGATCGAGGCCGCCGGTGGCGTGGCCAAGGAGTTCAACACCATCGCCGTGGACGACGGCATCGCCATGGGCCACGACGGCATGCTGTATTCGCTGCCGAGCCGCGAAATCATCGCCGACAGCGTGGAATACATGGTGAATGCGCATTGCGCCGACGCCATGGTGTGCATCTCCAACTGCGACAAGATCACGCCCGGCATGCTGATGGCGGCGATGCGTCTGAACATTCCGGTGATCTTCGTCTCGGGCGGGCCGATGGAGGCGGGCAAGGCGACGCCCGCCGTGCCGGGCCAGGCGACGATCAGCTTCACCAAGAAGCTCGACCTGATCGACCCGATGGTCATGGCGGCCGATGATTCCGTGAGCGATGCCGACTTGGCCGAGGTCGAGCGCTCGGCGTGTCCGACCTGCGGGTCCTGCTCGGGCATGTTCACCGCCAACTCGATGAACTGCCTGACGGAGGCCCTGGGCCTGTCGCTGCCGGGCAACGGCACGCTGCTGGCGACGCACGCCGATCGCGAGCAGCTCTTCAGGCGCGCCGGCCGGCGCATCGTGGAGCTGGCGCGCCAGTACTACGAGCAGGACGACGAGCGCATCCTGCCGCGCTCGGTGGGCCTGGCGGCCTTCGAGAACGCCATGACGCTGGACATCGCCATGGGCGGCTCCACCAACACCATCCTGCACCTGCTGGCCATCGCGCAGGAAGCGGAGATTCCCTTCACCATGAAGGACATCGACCGCCTGTCGCGCGACGTCCCGCAGCTGTGCAAGGTGGCGCCCAATACCGACAGGTACCACATCGAGGACGTGCACCGCGCCGGCGGCATCATGGCCATCCTGGGCGAGCTCGACCGCGCCGGCAAGCTGCACACCGATGTGCCGACGGTGCACGCCAGGACGCTGGGCGAGGCGCTGGAGCAGTGGGACGTGACGCGCACGCAGGACGAGGCCGTGCACCGGCTGTACCTGGCCGCCCCGGGCGGCGTTCCCACGCAGGTGGCCTTCAGCCAGGACGCGCGCTGGCCCAGCCTGGACCTGGACCGCGAGCACGGCTGCATCCGCAGCTACGACCACGCCTACAGCAAGGAGGGCGGCCTCGCCGTGCTGCACGGCAACATCGCGGTCGATGGCTGCGTGGTCAAGACGGCGGGCGTGGACGAGTCCATCCTGGTCTTCGAGGGCCCGGCGCACGTGGTCGAGTCGCAGGACGAGGCGGTGGAGCACATCCTGGATGACCAGGTCAAGGCCGGTGACGTGGTGGTCGTGCGCTACGAAGGGCCGAAGGGCGGGCCGGGCATGCAGGAGATGCTCTACCCCACGAGCTACATCAAGTCCAAGGGACTGGGCAAGGCGTGCGCGCTGCTGACCGACGGGCGCTTCTCCGGCGGCACCTCGGGCCTGTCGATCGGCCACGTCTCGCCGGAAGCGGCCTCGGGCGGCGCCATCGGTCTGGTGCGAAACGGCGACCGCATCCGCATCGACATCCCGAACCGCACCATCGACGTGCTGGTCGACGACGACGAGCTGGCGCGCCGCCGTGCCGAGCAGGACGCCCGCGGCTGGAAGCCGGCTGCGCCGCGCCCGCGCAAGGTATCGGCGGCGCTGAAAGCCTACGCCATGCTGGTGACCAGTGCCGACAAGGGCGCCGTGCGCGACCTGTCGCTGCTGGACTGACGGTCCTCCTTGCTTCCTGCGTCCACACCGACAGGCCCTTCGCGGCGAGGGCGGCCGAGCCGAAGGTGACGGCGCCGGTATGCAGGCCACCGTGACTTTCGTGCCGCCGCGCTGCCGCCGCGAGAAAGATTCCCCATGACAATTGCCGGCCGCGCAGGCGCGGACATGGATCGCCAGCGCCTGCGCGTGGTCCTCTCGGGCGTCTTCGCGCTGATTCTCACGGTGGGCCTCGCGCGCTTTGCCTACACGCCGCTGCTGCCGGTGATGCGCGCCGAGGCCGGTCTCACCTACCTGGCGGGCGGCTGGCTGGCGGCGCTGAACTACGCCGGCTACATCACGGGCGCCCTGATCGCCGCCTTCGGGGGCGACCTGCGGCGCAAGTTCCACTATTACCGCATGGGCCTGGTGGCGGCCGTGCTCAGCACCGGGGCGATGGGGCTGACGGAGAACATGCTGCTGTGGGCGCTGCTGCGCTTCGTTGCCGGCATGTCGAGCACGGCGGGCATGTTGCTGGCCTCCGGGCTGGTGCTGGACTGGCTGATGCGAAACCACCAGCGCCCGATCCTGGGGCTGCATTTCACGGGCATTGGGCTCGGGATCGTGGTCTCGGGCCTGGCGGCCGGCGCCATGGCGGGGCGGCTGGACTGGGCCGGGCAGTGGCTGGCGCTGGGCCTGCTGGGTCTGTGTTTCTTCCTGCCGGCTTGGCGCTGGCTGCC
>NZ_ALEE01000301.1 GCF_000282995.1 Melaminivora alkalimesophila | reverse complement strand
GGCCGGGGCCCCGGCAGCAGCTGCAGCTGCCATGCCGGGCGAGCGGCCCTCGCGCCGCTGGCTGGGCCTGCTGATGGCATCGTATTTCTGCGCCGGCTTCGGCTACGTGGTGAGCGCCACCTTCATCGTGGACATCGTTGAGAAGATGCCCCTGCTGCGCGGCCAGGGGGCGCTGGTCTGGGTGGTGGTGGGTGTGGCGGCCGTGCCCTCCAGCCTGGTGTGGGACCGGCTGGCGGCCCGGCTGGGGCAAGTCCGGGCGCTGCTGCTGGCCTATGGCCTGCAGATCGTCTCGATCGTGCTGCCGGCGCTGAGTGGCGCACCGCTTTGGAACCTCGCCAGCGCGGCGCTCTACGGCGGCACCTTCGCCGGCATCGTCAGCCTGACGCTGGCGCTCATCGGGCGGCGCTACCCGGACAACCCCGCCAAGGCGATGGCGCGCCTGACGCTGAGCTACGGGGCTGCGCAGGTCATCGCCCCCGCCATGACCGGCGCCATCGCCACGGCGACGGGCAGCTACGCGGGTGCGCTGGTGGCCACGGCCGCCGTCATGCTGGTGGGCATGGCGATGCTGGTGGGGCTGCAGCGGGCCGAGCGCAGCGCCTGAGGCAGGGCGCGCGCGGGCCGCGCCATCGACCCCGGGCGCGGCGCCGGATGCGCCACAATCGCTCCCATGCTGATGTACCCGCAGATCGACCCCGTGGCCCTGCAGATCGGGCCGCTGGCCATCCACTGGTACGGCCTGACCTACCTGGCCGGCTTTGCGCTGTTCATGCTGCTGGGCAACCTGCGCCTGCGCCATGCCCCCTACGCCACGCTCGGCTGGACGCGCAAGGACGTGGAGGACATCCTGTTCCTCGGGGTGCTGGGCGTGGTGGTAGGCGGGCGGCTGGGCTACTGCCTGTTCTACAAGCCGGGCTACTACCTGGCGCACCCGCTGGAGGTTTTCGCCATCTGGCAGGGTGGCATGAGCTTTCATGGCGGCCTGCTGGGGGTGATCGGCGCCATGCTGTGGTTCGCCCACTCGCGCGGGCGGCCGTGGCTGCAGGTGGTGGACTTCGTCGCGCCCTGCGTGCCCACAGGCCTGGCGGCCGGGCGCATCGGCAACTTCATCAATGGCGAGCTCTGGGGGCGGTTCGCCTCGCCCGAGCTGCCCTGGGGCATGGTGTTCCCGCAAAGTGGCTCGATGCTGCCGCGCCATCCGTCGCAGATCTACCAGTTCCTGCTGGAGGGGTTGCTGCTGTTCGTGCTGCTGTGGCTGTACGCGCGCCGCCCGCGCCGACGCGGCGAGGTGGCGGCGGCCTTCCTGGTGGGCTATGGCGCGCTGCGGTTCATCGCCGAGTATTTCCGCGAGCCCGACGCCTTCCTCGGATTGCTGGGGCTGGGTCTGTCCATGGGCCAGTGGCTGTGCCTGCCGATGATCGCCGCCGGTGTGCTGCTGTGGCTGTGGGCGCAGCGCCAGCCGGCAAGCGCTGCCGCCCGAGGCCGCGCGCCATCCAGGTGACTGCGGCCGTGGCCTGGGGCGCTATGATTTTCATCGTCCTGTCTTTTCTGCTGCGCTGCCCACCAGCCGCGGCTGCATCCCGACCTTCCTCTCCACGATGAACGCAACTTCTTGGCTCTCGCGCAGCGTCGGCCGCCCGCGACCGGCGGCAGACGAGCAACCCCCCCAGCCAGCCTCCAAGGGGGCGCCTCCCGAGCGCAGCACGCACGAACGCCTGCAGGCAACGCTGCGCCGCGCCGGTGAGGCCCTGTCGCCGCGCATGTTGCGGCGCCTGCTGGAAGACCTGCAGGCCGTGGCCGCCGAGCGCGTGAGCGAGATCGAGGCGGGTCGCCGGGCCGAGGCCGTGGCTCGGTGGTACGCCCAGGCGGCGCCAGAGGAGCGGCGCGACCTGTGGCTGCTGATCTGCGAGCAGTTCGCCGCGGACGCCACCCAGGTGAAGGCGGCGCAGCTGCGCTATGAGGAGGCCGCGGGCACCGAGGAGGCACCCCAGGCGGAGGCGCACCTGCGCCGTGCCCTGGTGTCGCCGCGCACGCGCCTGCTGCAGCGCTTTGCTGTCTTCCCGGATGGATTGCGTTTCCTGGTCGAGCTGCGCGCCGAACTGCTGCCGCGCTTGCGCGGTGACAAGCGCCTGATGCCGCTGGACGTCGAGCTGGAGCAGCTGTTTTCCACTTGGTTCGACGTGGCCTTCCTGGAGCTGCGTCGCCTGTCCTGGGATTCGCCGGCGTCGCTGCTGGAGAAGCTCATCAAGTACGAGGCGGTGCACGACATCAAGAGCTGGGCCGATCTGAAGAACCGGCTCGACAGCGACCGGCGCTGCTACGGCTTTTTCCATCCGCGCATGCCCGACGAACCCCTGATCTTCGTCGAGGTGGCGCTGGAGAGCGAGATCACGGCGAGCATCACGCCGCTCCTGGACGAGGCGGCCGCGCAGGCCGACATCCAGCGCGCCACCACCGCCATCTTCTATTCCATCAGCAGCACGCAGCCGGGGCTGCGCGGCGTGAGCTTCGGCGATTCGCTCATCAAGCACGTGGTGGAGACGCTGACCGCGGAATTTCCGCGCCTGCGCACCTTCGCCACCCTGTCGCCCATTCCGGGCTTTCGCGCTTGGCTGGGCAAGCACGGTGCGGCCCAGCTCGAGGAACTGCCCGACAAGGAGCGCCGGGCGCTCGAGCGCGCCGTCCTGCCCGAGGGCGAGACAGAGTTCCAGTTCGCCCAGCTGCTGGCTGCCGCCGACCAGCAGGCGCTGGAGCTGCCGGCCAAGGCGCCGCTGCGCCAGTTCCTGTTGCGCTGCGCTGCGCGCTACCTGGGGCGCGAGCTGGACAAGAAGGGGCGGCCCGCCGATCCGGTGGCGCGCTTTCACCTGGGCAACGGGGCGCGCGTGGAGCGGCTGAACTGGGCGGGCGATCCCTCGCCCAAGGGCCTGCGGCAATCCTTCGGACTGATGGTGAACTACCTCTACGACCTCAAGCGGCTGGACCGGCACCGCGCCATGCTCGCGCAGGGGCGCATTCCGGTCTCGGCCGAGGTCGAGGCCCTGGCGCGACAGCCATGAGCGGGCAGGTCGAGCTGCAGCCTTCGGGTGCGGGCGAAGTGCCCGGCCTGGTGCGCGTGGTGCTGCGCCACGAGGGGCGGCTGAACGCCATGACGCGCGCCATGTGGCGGGAGCTGCGCGCGGTCTTCGAGCGCATCCAGGCAGATCCGCAGGCGCGCTGCGTGCTGATGGAAGGCGCGGGCGAGGCTTTCTGCGCGGGCGGCGACATCTCCGAATACCCGGCCTTCCGCTTCGATGCGGCCCAGCTGCGCGACTTCCATGAGGGCGAGGTCTGGGGCGGGCTGTCGGCCATGCTGGGCTGCGACGTGCCGGTGGTGGCGGCGATTGCCGGCGCCTGCATGGGCGCGGGGGTGGAGATCGCCAGCTGCTGCGATGTGCGCATCGCCGCCGCCGATGCCCGCTTCGGCGCGCCGATCGCGCGCCTGGGCTTTCCCATGGCGCCACGCGAGGCGGCGCTGGTGGCGAGCGCGGTGGGGGAGGGCGTGGCGCGCCAGATGCTGCTGGAGGCGGCGACCTTCGACGCCGGGCGCATGTTCCAGCTGGGCTTCCTGGCGCGCGTGGTCGAGCCCGAGGCGCTGCGCCGCGAGGCCCTCCTGAGCGCCCGGCGCATTGCCGGGCTGGCGCCCGCGGCGGCGCGCATGAACAAGCAGACATTGCGCGCCTGGCGGGAGGCGCGCGCGCCGTGGCCAGCCGATGCGCACGATCCCTACGCCTACGCCGACAGTGCAGAGCACCGCGAGGGCATCACGGCCTTCCTGGCCAAGCGCCCTCCTGCCTTCTGAGCGCGCCGTGTCGTGATCCGGCGGTTTCGCACGCTCCTGTTTCCAGATTCGCCATGCCCACCCCATCGCAGAACCTCTACAGCGCCCTGCGCGCCGCCTTCCCCGCCGACCTGGACCAGGTCGCCGTCGAGGCCACCAGCCCGGCGGGTGAACCCCTGGCCTATACCTGGCGCGACCTGGATCGGGCCAGCGCCCGGCTGGCGAACCTGCTGGGCTCGCTCGGCCTGCCGCCG
>NZ_ALEE01000300.1 GCF_000282995.1 Melaminivora alkalimesophila | reverse complement strand
CGGCCTGCCGCCGGCCAGCCGCATCGCCGTGCAGGTGGAAAAATCGGTCGAGGCGATGCTGCTGTACCTGGCGACGCTGCGCGCCGGCCACGTGTTCCTGCCGCTCAACACGGCCTACCGCAGCGCCGAGGTCGAATACTTCATCGAGGACGCCGAGCCTGCCGTCGTGGTGTGCACGCCCAGCCATTTCGGGCAGGTCTCGCGCATCGCCTTCCAGCGCGGCACGCGCCACGTCTTCACCCTGTCCGAGGACCGCACGGGCAGCCTGCTCGAGCGCGCCGCGCACTTCGGCGACGCGCAGGCGCCGGTGGCCCGCACGGCGCAGGACCTGGCCGCGATCGTCTACACCAGCGGCACCACCGGGCGCAGCAAGGGCGCCATGCTCAGCCACGGCAACCTGCTGTCCAATGCGCTGGTGCTGCGCGACTACTGGGGCTGGCGGACGCCGGAGCAGGGCGGGGACGTGCTCGTCCATGCGCTGCCGATCTTCCACGTGCATGGCCTGTTCGTCGCCATCCACGGCGCACTGATCAGCGGCAGCCGGATGGTCTGGCTGTCGAAGTTCGAGCCGCAGGCGGCCATCGAGGCCTTTGCCCGCGCCACGGTGTTCATGGGGGTGCCGACGCTGTACGTGCGCATGCTGGCCGATCCGCGCCTGACGCGCGAGGCGACGGCACACATGCGGCTCTTCATCTCCGGCTCGGCGCCGCTGCTGGCCGAGACCTTCCGCGCGTGGCAGGAACGCACCGGCCACACCATCCTGGAGCGCTACGGCATGAGCGAGACCATCATGCTCACCTCCAACCCCTACCAGCCGGACGCGCGCTACGGCGGGCGGGCCGAGCGCCGCGCCGGCACCGTGGGCTTTCCGCTGCCGGGGGTGCAGCTGCGGGTGGTGGACAGCCAGGACGCGCCCTGCGCCGCCGGCGCGATCGGCCACATCCAGGTGCGTGGCCCGAGCGTGTTCGCCGGCTACTGGCGCATGCCCGAGAAGACGCGCGAGGAATTCACGCCCGACGGGTGGTTTCGCACCGGCGACGTGGGGCTGTGCGATGCGGACGGCTACGTCAGCATCGTCGGGCGCAACAAGGACTTGATCATCAGCGGTGGCTACAACGTCTATCCCGCCGAGATCGAGGGCGTGCTCAACGCGTTGCCGGGGGTGCAGGAGAGTGCCGTCGTGGGCGTGCCGCACCCGGACTTCGGCGAGGTGGGCGTGGCGATCGTGGTGCCGCGGGCGGGCGCGCGGCCCGACGCCGAGGAGCTGCTGGCAGCGCTGAAGCAGCGGCTGGCCGGCTACAAGGTGCCCAAGCGCTGCTTCATCGCTGCCGAGCTGCCGAGGAACACCATGGGCAAGGTGCAGAAGAACCTGCTGCGCGAGCAGCACCGGCAGCTGTTTGCCTGAAGGCGCGCGTCGGCAGCGCGGCGCGACCCCCGAGGTTCAGCGCAGCACCAGCACCGGGATGTGCGAGTGCGTCAGCACGTGCTGCGTCTCGCTGCCCAGCAGCAGGCGCTTGAGGCCCTTGCGCCCGTGCGAGGCCATGACGATCAGGTCGCACTCGTGCTTCTTCGCCGCGGCCAGGATAGCCTCGGCGATCAGGTCGGACTTGACCACCACCGCCTTGACCGCCACGCCGGCCGCCTTGCCGCGCTGCTTGACTTCGTTCACCAGGCCTTGCGCGGCCTCGCTCCACTGCGCCTCGATGCGCTTGACCTCGGCCGGATCGACGGCCGCGCCGCCCTCGAAATAGCTGCGCGGGTAGCGCGGCACCACCTTCAGGGCCACCACCGAGGCGCCGCACAGGCGGGCCAGTTCCAGGCCGTCGTGCACGGCCTTCTCCGACAGGTCGGAGCCGTCGGTGGCGATCAGGATGCGTTGGTACATGGGCTCCTCGCTGGTTGCTTGTCTGGGGGCGATGGCGGTTCGGTCGGAAGCGCGGCCGAAAGGGGCTTCCCAGCCTCCAGCATAGGCCAGCTTTCGCCCCGCAAGTCTTGACCCAGGTCAACGCCCGGCTATCGCGCTCAGGCTAGTATCAACCCTATGTCACATCCTCCGTCCGGCCCGTTCGCGCCCGCGGGAGCGTTCAGCCTGCCTGGCGCGGGTGCGGCCGCGCCTGTCTCCGGCGACGGGCTGGCCCTGCTGGACGAGCCCCAGGAGTGGTGGGCCTTCGGGCGGCCGGTGGGCACTCCCGCGCCTGCTCCCGAGGACAGCGTCTGGGAATCGCATGTGGTTCTGGACGGGATGCACTGCGCCGCCTGCGCGCTCACCATCGAGGAGGCGCTGCGGCGCGTTCCGGGGGTGCGCGAGGCCAATGTCAGCGCCGCGACCCGCCGCGCGCGCGTGGTCTGGGAGCCGCGCGCGGTGCGCCCCTCCGGCTGGATGCGGGCCGTCGAGCGTGCCGGCTACCGCGCCCTGCCGGCCATGGACGCGCTCTCGCGCGAGCGCCGCCGCAATGAGCACCGCCGCGCGCTGTGGCGCTGGCTGGTGGCGGGTTTTTGCATGATGCAGGTCATGATGTATGCGTGGCCTTCGTACCGGGCCATGCCGGGCGACCTGACGCTGGAGATGGAGCAGCTGCTGCGCTGGGCCTCGTGGGTCATCAGCCTGCCGGTGGTGCTGTTCTCCTGTGGCCCGTTCTTCACAAGCGCGCTGCGCGACATCCGCCAGCGCCGGGTCAGCATGGATCTGCCCGTGGCGGCCGGGATGCTGATCGCCTTCGGCGTGAGCATGGCCGGCACCTTCGACCCGACCGGGCCTTTCGGTCACGAGGTCTATTACGACTCGCTGACCATGTTCGTGTTCTTTCTGCTGACCGGCCGCTGGCTCGAATTGCGCCTGCGCGACCACACGGCCGGCGCCCTGGAAGCGGTCATGAACCGGCTGCCCGACAGCGTCGAGCGGCGCGGCGCGGACGGCAGCTTCGAGCGGGTCGCCACGCGCCGCCTGCGGGTGGGGGATGTGGTGCGGGTGCTGCCGGGCGAGGCCTTTCCGGCCGATGGGTGCATCCTCGAAGGAAGCACGCAGGCCGACGAGGCGCTGCTCACGGGGGAGTCCACGCCGGTGGACAAGCCGGCCGGGGCGGCGGTGACGGCCGGCAGCTACAACCTGCGCTCGGCCGTGCTGGTGCGCGTCGAGGCGGTGGGTGCGCAGACGCGCTTCGGCGAGATCGTCGCCCTGATGGAAAGTGCCTCGCTGCAAAAGCCCCGCCTGGCGCAGCTGGCCGATCGCATCGCCCGGCCCTTCCTGGTGGCGGTGTTGCTGGCGGCCGGCCTGGCCATCGTCCTGTGGTGGCCGACGGATCCCGGGCGCGCCCTGATGGTGGCGGTCTCGGTGCTGATCGTGACCTGCCCCTGCGCGCTCTCGCTGGCCACGCCGGTGGCCATGCTCACCAGCGCCGGCACGCTCGCGCGCCGCGGCGTGCTGGTGCGCAACCTGCAGGCCCTGGAGACGCTGGCCTCGGTCGACACGGTGGTCTTCGACAAGACCGGCACGCTCACGCGCGACGGCCTGGCGGTGCTGGAGGTGGTGGCTGCGCCGGGAGCATGGGGCGCTCCTTCCGAAGCACTGGGGCTGGCGGCGGCGCTGGCGCGCCATTCGCTGCACCCGGTCTCGCGCGCGCTGGCAGCGCAGGCGCAGGAGGAAGGCGCGACCACGCCTGCAGGCTGGGAAGTGGGCGAGGTCCAGGAACTCAGCGGCGCTGGGATGCTGGCGCCGGTGCGGCTGCCCGAGGGCGGCGCCGGCACCTTGCGGCTGGGCTCGGCCGCCCATGCGCGGATCGAGCCCGCGGCCGAAGGCGGGCAGCGTGCGGTGCTGTCGCTCGAATGCGAGGGCGAGGTCCGCGAGCTTGCGCGGTTTTCCCTGGCCGAGGAGTTGCGCCCCGAGGCGGCAGCGGCCATCCGGGCCCTGCACGAGGCCGGCATCCGCACCGAGCTGCTGTCGGGCGACCGCAGCGCGGCGGCCCGGCAGGTGGCGGCGCGCGCCGGCATCGACACTGCCCGGGGCGACTGCACGCCGCAGGACAAGCTGGCGCACCTGCAGACCCTGCAGGAGCAGGGCAGGCGCGTCGCCATGGTCGGGGATGGGCTGAACGATGGTCCGGTGCTGGCTGGGGCGCACGTCTCCTTCGCCTTCGGGCGCGCCGTGCCGCTGGCCCAATCAAAGTCCGACCTCGTGGTTATGGGCGACAATCTCGGGTTGGTCACGCAGACTGTGCTGCTGGCGCGCCGCACCTTGCGCATCGTCCGCCAGAACCTGTGGTGGGCCGCCGGCTACAATGCCCTGGGCGTGCCGCTGGCCTTTGCCGGCTACATGCCAGCCTGGGCGGCGGGCCTGGGCATGGCGGTCAGCTCGTTGCTGGTGGTGCTGAACGCGGCCCGGCTGGCGCGCGATGACGCCGAACCCGTTGACGCCGCGGCGCCAGCCGTGGCCGGAGCTGCTCTGGAGGCTGCCTGAGATGGATATTCTTTACCTGCTCATCCCCCTGTCCGTGGTGCTCGTGCTGTTCGTGCTGGCCGGGCTGTGGTGGGCGGTCTATCGGGGGCAATTCGAGGATGTCGACCAGGAAGGCGAGCGCATCCTGAGGGATGGTTGATGCCGGTCAAATACCCTACTTGAAGCACGGTTAAAAATTTCGACGCAATTACAAGAGGTCTCCGATGGAAACTGCACAAGCGAAAGTAGCGCATTACGACGACACCGTCGTGCGCCAATTCACGATCATGTCGGTCGTGTGGGGGGTGGTCGGCATGCTGGTGGGCGTGTTCATCGCCGCCCAGCTGACCTGGCCTGAGCTGAACTTCGGCATCCCGTGGCTGAGCTACGGGCGCCTGCGTCCGCTGCACACCAACGCAGTGATCTTCGCCTTCGGCGGCTGCGGCCTGTTCGCCACCAGCTACTGGGTGGTGCAGCGCACCTGCCAGACGCGCCTGTTCCTGCCCAAGCTGGCAGCCTTCACCTTCTGGGGCTGGCAGCTGGTCATCGTGGCTGCCGCCATC
>NZ_ALEE01000299.1 GCF_000282995.1 Melaminivora alkalimesophila | reverse complement strand
GGCTGCCGCCATCAGCCTGCCGCTGGGCTACACCTCGGCCAAGGAATACGCCGAGCTCGAGTGGCCCATCGACATCCTGATCGCCGCCGTGTGGGTGTCCTACGCCATCGTGTTCTTCGGCACCATCGGCATCCGCAAGGTCAAGCACATCTACGTGGCCAACTGGTTCTTCGGCTCCTTCATCATCGCCGTGGCCCTGCTGCACATCGTCAACAGCGCCGCCATTCCGGCCGGCTTCATGAAGAGCTACTCGGCCTATGCCGGCGTGCAGGATGCCATGGTGCAGTGGTGGTATGGCCACAACGCCGTGGGCTTCTATCTCACCACCGGCTTCCTCGGGATGATGTACTACTTCATCCCCAAGCAGGCCGGCCGCCCGGTGTACAGCTACCGCCTGTCGATCGTGCACTTCTGGGCGCTGATCTTCACCTACATGTGGGCCGGCCCGCACCACCTGCACTACACCGCGCTGCCCGACTGGACGCAGTCCGTGGGCATGGTGTTCTCGCTGATTCTGCTGGCGCCCAGCTGGGGCGGGATGATCAACGGCATCATGACCCTGTCGGGTGCCTGGCACAAGCTGCGCGACGACCCCATCCTGCGCTTTTTGATCGTGTCGCTGTCGTTCTACGGCATGTCCACGTTCGAGGGCCCGATGATGTCCATCAAGACCGTCAACGCCCTGAGCCACTACACCGACTGGACCGTGGGCCACGTGCACGCCGGGGCTCTCGGCTGGGTCGGCCTGATCACCATGGGTTCGCTGTATTACCTGGTGCCGCGCCTGTTCGGCAAGGAGAAGATGCACTCCATCAAGGCGATCGAGCTGCACTTCTGGCTGGCCACCATCGGCATCGTGCTGTACATCGCCGCGATGTGGATCGCCGGTGTGATGCAGGGCCTGATGTGGCGCGCCGTCAACCCGGACGGCACCCTGACCTACACCTTCGTCGAGAGCGTGAAGGCCACCTATCCGTTCTACGCGATCCGCTTTGCGGGCGGCGTGCTGTACCTGGCGGGCATGTGCATCATGGCCTGGAACGTCTGGGTCACCGCCATCTCCGGCCGCTCCGTCAAGCTGCCCATCCCCGCAGTCAACCCTGCGCACGCCTGAGCACCAGGAGCCTTTGAAACATGTCCAACGCCAATAAAAGCACTGGCTTCACGCACGAGAAGGTCGAGACCAGCAACTTTCTGATGATCGTGCTGATCCTCGTCGTGGTCGCCATTGGGGGGCTGGTGGAGATCGTGCCGCTGTTCTTCCAGAAGTCCACGACCGAACCCATCCAGGGCCTCAAGCCCTACACCGCGCTGCAGCTGGCCGGGCGCGACATCTACGTGCGCGAGGGTTGCTACAACTGCCACTCGCAGATGATCCGCCCGTTCCGCGCCGAGACGCTGCGCTATGGCCACTACTCGGTGGCCGGCGAGTTCGTCTACGACCATCCCTTCCAGTGGGGCTCCAAGCGCACCGGCCCGGACCTGCACCGCGTGGGCGGCAAGTACAGCGACGAGTGGCACCGCATCCACCTGATCAACCCGCGCGACGTGGTGCCCGAGTCGAACATGCCGGCCTACCCGTGGCTGGAGAAGAACTTGGTGAACGCCGAGGCCATGCCAAGGCACATGAAGGCGCTGCGCACCGTGGGCGTGCCCTACACCGACGAGGAGATCGCCAAGGCGAGCGAGGACGTCAAGGGCAAGACCGAGATGGAGGCCGTGATCGCCTACCTGCAGGTGCTGGGCCGCGCGCTGCGCTGAACACCGGGGAAGCAAAGGAGAGCCGATATGGACATCACCACCATGCGCATCGTGGCCACGCTGGCCTCGTTCGCCTGCTTCCTCGGGATCTGGTTCTGGGCCTGGCGGCGCAGCAACCAGGCACGCTTCGACGAGGCGGCGCAGCTGCCCTTCGCCGAGGACTGAGGGACTCGGAAAACAAGACAAGAGAGAGAATCCATGAGCGATTTCACCAGTGATTTCTGGTCCTTCTACGTCGCGGGCTTCACAGTCGTCGGCATCGTCGCGTGCGGCCTGCTGCTGTGGCTGACCTCGCGCAAGAAGGTCGAGTCGGCTGCCGACAACACCACGGGCCACGTCTGGGACGAGGACCTGACCGAGATGAACAACCCCATGCCGCGCTGGTGGATGTGGCTGTTCGTGCTCACCCTGCTGTTTGCGGCGGGCTACCTGTTCGCCTACCCGGGCCTGGGCTCCTACCAGGGCAAGCTCGGCTGGACGCAGCTGGGCGAGTACCGCGCCGAGGTCAGCCGCGCCCAGGAGGCCGAAGCACCGGTATACGCCCGCTTTGCGAACATGAAGACCGAGGAGCTCGCTGCCGACCCGGCGGCCATGGCCATCGGCGACCGCCTGTTCATGAACAACTGCGCGCAGTGCCACGGCTCGGATGCGCGCGGCAGCAAGGGCTTCCCGAACCTGACCGATGGCGACTGGCTGCACGGCGGCACGCCCGAGGCCATTCGCCAGTCCATCACGGAGGGCCGGGTGGGCGTGATGCCCCCGCAGGCGGCTGCCGTGGGATCGGCCGAGGACGTGCGCAACCTCGCGCACTACGTGCTGAGCCTGTCGGGCAGCCCGCACGACTCGCTGCGTGCCTCGCTGGGCAAGTCCAAGTTCACGGCCTGCGCCGC